>CAZUFQ010000141.1:0-10926 GCA_964618735.1 uncultured Enterobacteriaceae bacterium | reverse complement strand
ACAATAGCAAACCATGACAAGAACAGCCGACGTAGTCGTTATTGGCGGCGGGATTATTGGTTCGGCAATCGCCTGGAATCTCGCGGCACAGCATCAACACACTATTCTGGTTGAGAAAAATCAACCTGGTAAAGAAGCTTCGTCCGCGGCGGCGGGCATACTCGCTGTCGCCAGCGGACGGTCGAAGCGCGGGCCCATGTATCAATTGAAAAGCGCGAGCCAAAAGCTCTACCCGGCGCTTGTGCAAGAGCTAGAGGAACGGACAGGAATTGATATCGAGTATCAATACGTTGGCGTGCTGGACCTAATACGTAACAATGTTGACGAGAAAAAATACCGGCAACTGTATGACCTGCGCAGAGAACAAGGCTACGCGGCGGCGTGGCTCTCGGCGGAAGAAGTACGACGTCTCGAACCAGAGCTGACAACCGACATTCGCGGCGCAGTGCATTTTTCTGACGATCATCATTTGAATAACGAACGTTTGGCCGAAGCCTGGGCGAAGGCTGCAGCGCAACGGGGTGCGACCGTGCAAACCAACGCGACCGTGAACGAGGCGCGCATGACGAACGGAAGAGTCACGGCGGTAAGGATCGGCGAAGAATGGGTCAATACGAACATTGTCGTGATTGCCGCCGGGTCCTGGTCACAAGAAGTAGGGGCCGTCTTCGGACTTGCTGTCCCGACACAACCGGCAAAAGGACAAATGTTGACTGTCCGTTTCTCGCACGTACGACACGTCATTTCTTGGAGCGATCATTATCTCGTCCCGCGAAAAAACGGCGAGGTGGTCATCGGCTCCACAGTTGAATTTGTCGGTCACAATAAAGAGGTCACTCTCGAAACAGTTCGGTCCCTGATCGATCGTTCGGTAGAGTTGGTTCCTACCATCCGCACCGCGCCGCTCAATCGTTTCTGGGCAGGGCTGCGTCCGTATTCGCCAACTCGCAGACCAATTCTCGACCGCGCCCCCGGCCTGGAAAATGTGATTCTTGCGACAGGACACCATCGGAACGGCATCGTGCTAGCGCCGATTACCGGACAGCTCATTTGCGAACTCATCACGACAGGAAAGACTTCGATGTCGTTGGAGCCCTTTGCTTTTCCTCGCGAGCCAGTTCCCCCAGCGCCAGCAGATGAGTCGCCGGATGAAGCAGACTGAAGGACATTGCCGCGTTGCACCGGCTGCGCTGGTATGGCATACTCGCGAACGCGGGTGGATGCTAGTAATACAGAATGGACAAGAAACGTATTTCTTAGGAAAGAAGGAGGACGTTATGGCAGATGTTTCGATTCGTGCACTGAAGAACGGTCCCTACGAAGTGACTGGGGGAGCGAAGGTCACCGATCAAAAGCGGAACGAATACACCGGACAAGGAGACCCCATTTATCTTTGTCGCTGTGGACAATCCGCCAACAAACCCTTCTGTGATGGCACCCACACCAAAGTGGGATTCAAAGCAGAAGAGGCTGCTGGTTGATCTATTCACAATTTCGACAGGTCTGAGCCCTGGAACATTACTCCGGGGCTTTTTTTTGGCTGCTGCCCAGCGCTGGGGCGCTCAATACTTGCGCGGCGCGCACCCCGGCGCCGTAGCGATAGACTAACTCGCCTCCTAAATATCCCTGGAATACAATACCGACAGCGCCGAGTGTAGCCAAAAGCACGAACACCACGGGCAAACGACCCTGAATGCGCAGTCGCATCACCGCAAGTACGAGAAACAACGCCAAGAGCCCGTAGCCCAGATATTCATGACGGAAGAGTACGCCCTGCATTTGCTCGTCGAATACACTTGCGGGGCGCGGGAGTTCTTGCTCAACCCAACCACTCACAACCGCTAACCCAAGCGCGACGACGCCTGACAGAAAGCAGACGCGCCCCGTCTCCTGCATCTGCGTGTGTCCCCGGAGACTGCTGAAACAATCCACAATGAAGCCAAAGAGCACAAGCGCAATCGCAAAATGCACCACAATCGGATGAAAAATTAATACGTATCCTTCTTCAAGAGACACGGTTCCTCCAAAAGAAAGTCGACAGTCGTCAAGTCTTAAAGTCATCACAACCTGATTAACTTGACGACTCATTGACCTGAGGACTTTCGACTTAGAGCCGTCCCTATGCTACAAGAACGTAAGCCCACAAGAAAACAGGAGGTCCTCGTGTCGCAGGCTCCACCCATTGAAGTTGCACGCATCGGCGAAGTCCCCTTAGGACAAACCAAGAAATTCTTCTTGCAAGTCGACGGTCGAGAAGTCGAATGTTTCGTCGTGAATTACGGGGGAGAATTATTTGCGTACGTGAATCGGTGCCGCCACGTCCCGATGACAATGGACTGGGTAGAGAATCAGTTTCTCACTGAAGATGGCCGTTATATTCTATGCGCGACGCACGGGGCCGCTTTCGAGCCGAATACTGGGGAGTGCGTGTTCGGCCCTCCGTGCGGCAAATTCCTCGACCGCGTGCCGCTGATAATAGAAGCCGACCGCGTCATCGCACACCGTCCGATTGAAGAAGAAGATTGAAATCGTGGGTTCTCGTTTTCCGTGAACTCCCATTCACGGTTAAGCGAGCTGAACCAGGGAAAAGATCCAAGCAGACAAGCAAGATGGAAAAAGAGCGTTAAAGGAGATTAACGCCTATTCCCATTCGTCGCCGAAATGAGCCCGAACGAGACGTTGCTTGAGATAATCAAGTGTCCCTAAGTCTTCGATGATGTCGCCGCCGGTATCGTAGAAAAAGATTTCTCCCTTCTTATTACGACCTATAGCGACGAGCCATTCGAGTTCGTTGCGATCTTCAAGTAGATAGTTGATGGTTTGCGAAACTCCCTTTGCAGGGATCAACGTAACCTTGGGGCGCTTAATTTTTTCTTGCGGCGTCGTAGACATTCTTCGTCTCCAAAGAGCGCAACTTCCTCGCTATCGGAGTAGTATTGATAGGCAACATAGGAGGTAGGTCTTAGCAAGTCAATACAGAAACAGCAATGGTCTCAACATGATAGGACTGTGGAAACATGTCAAGAGGCTGGATGCACTCAAGCCGGTATCCATGTTGGCGTAAACGCCGCAGATCACGCGCTAAGGTTGCGGGGTCGCACGACACATACACGATCGTCCGCGCGCCAAGTCGCGGCAAGTCGTCCATCACTTCAGCGGCCCCGATGCGCGGCGGGTCGAGCACGACAATATCACCTTGTATATTACGACTGAGCAACTCTTGCACACCTGCAGAAGCGGCGGCGCGGACAAATCGAGCATTTGAGACGCCAGCGTTCGCGGCATTCGCTTGCGCATTGGCAATTGCTCTGCTCTCTTGCTCAATGCCGATGAGTTCCCGCGCCTGACGAGCCAGCGGCACGCTGAAATTCCCCGCCCCACAATACAGTTCGATCACACAATGTTCAGGCTGTACACCGCTGAGCCGCATGAGAGCGTCTACGAGGAGTTGATTCGCCGCAGGATTGACTTGAGTAAATCCCCCATTTCGTACGGTCAGTGTTTCCTGTCCCAGGTTCAAAGACACAAAAGGCTCTCCCCACTGCCACCGCCCCGCTTTTCCGTGCAGCAGCAACCCCGAGACGTGCGGATGCGTCGAGAGAAAGCGCTCACAGACCTGCGCGTCTCCTCGCTGCAATACTCCTTCGATCTCTCCGTCAAAGATCAGCTGTTGGTCGGTCTCGTCGGCACGAGGCTCTCCTATCGAGAGTTCTACTTGGCGCACTGGTGTATGCAGCGAGGCCAGCCATTCCCGCACCGCCTGCAAATGCGCTTCAACGCCTTCCCAAGCAATCACACACGAGTCGATCTCAACCAGTTGGTGAGAACGAGGAGCAGAAAAGCCGACCCGAACGTTTCGTTCTACGTGCAAACGAATGCGATGACGATAACGCCACTCCCGTGGCGCTGGAATAATCGACAAAACAGGCGCTTTGTCGAAGCCGCCAATGCGGTGCAGCTGCTCACGCACGAGCGTTTCTTTGGCGCGCAGTTGTTCGCTATAGGCAATGTGTTGCCACGGACACCCGCCACACTGCTGCACGTACGGACAGGGAGGCGTCCGCCGCTGAGGAGATGGAGCGATCAGCGACACCAGGTGGCCTATCGCATAGCCCTTTTTTTCTTTGTCTATTGCGACCTCAATTGTATCGCCAGGAGCGGTTCTCGGAACAAAAATCACTTTGCCATCGATATGACCCACACCAGCTGGACCGTAGGAAAGGCGATCAATAGTAAGGGCAATGGGATGAGAAGGCATGTACAATTAAAAAATCAAAAGTCATCAACTCAATAAGTCAAAGACTATATCGGCTCTTCATCGTGAGGCTTGACGCCTTTTAGACTTGATGACTGGACGACCTTAAACCTTCCACCAAACCTCAGCAATGGGTTTTCACTAAGAAACGGTTTATGGTAGACATGCCTGCCATGCACAACGGCTCGGTTACCATTCGTCGAGGCAGACGCACGGATCTCCCTGCACTGCAGGAGTTGCTGCACGCGGCTCCTTCTACGACAATCGATAAAGCGCAGGTGCGTCATTGGCGTCGTTTGGCCAGCGATCCGGGTCTCGATTTTTACGTTGCGGAACGGAACGGCGCGATTCAAGGCGCGTTGCTCGTCTGTTACGTGCGGACGCTGCGTATGCGCGGCTGGCAGGGTATTCTCGATGTTGCGTTCCCCAACTCTTCGACCAATCCACTCGATCAAGAATTGTTGGATTTTGCCAAAGCACGGGCCCGCAAACGTGGATGCCGACAATTACTTGCTTGGCGCCACGAAGCGGTAGAAAACGGCTGCCTGGCGGCGCTCACGCAAGGCGGGTTCCACCCTAAAGGAGAAGTGTTATCTTGCGACTTATAAAATGAGCGCAAAGGGCAAAAGAAAGAGGTGCGTGTGTTTAGATTTGTTTTGGGGTTATTGCTGGGAATCATTCTTGGGTCCGGTGGAACAGCCTACTTCTTCTCGGTGGCCGGAGGAGGCGACTATTTGCTGACGTCAAGTCAACGAGTTTCTAAACTTGAACAAGAACTCCAACGAGTCAGCCAAGAGCGAGATTTCGTGACGAAAAAGCTCGAAGACACCACGAATCGCGTCCAGGAAATAGCCAATAAGTTCGAAACGCTGGAACGTCGCTTCCGCGCTATTGAAGAGGCCGCGCCAAAATCATCCTCCGGCGCAGAGTTAAAAGAAAAGGACCAAGGCAGTTCCCCACCATCTCCAGATGCATGAAGCAGGCAGCCTATCCCGTGGGCTTTGAGATCAAATCTTTACCATCACTCATCATGTGTAGGTCAGTAACGATTCGGGATAGGACTTGACCCGCGCACCTCACAGAAGCTATTAGATGCAGATCGCTAGCTTCAAGAGTGTACAATGTCGGGGTGTGGCTCAGCCTGGTAGAGCACACGGTTCGGGACCGTGGGGTCGCTGGTTCGAATCCAGTCACCCCGACCATCCTCTCTACTTGCGCTGCTCCTCGTTCCACCAAAGTCCCACTGTCTTGACCCAAAGCTTCCGAGAATTGGTATGACAGTCCTCTTGGTCGTTGTTCTTGCTTATCTCTGCGGGTCTATCCCCACAGGTGTTCTCATCGCTAAAAATGTGGGAATAGATGTGCGCACGGTTGGGAGCGGCAATATTGGCGCTACTAATGTTGCGCGTAGTGTAGGGAAAAAAGCTGGCATACTCACCCTCTTAGGAGATGCGGCAAAAGGACTGGTTCCAGTCCTGATCGTCCGTACGCTCGGCTGGGGAGACGCAACCCTCGCGTGTGCCGCAGTGGCGGCGTTCCTCGGTCATCTTTATTCTCCATTTCTTAGTTTTTCCGGCGGGAAAGGGGTAGCGACTGGACTTGGCGTCTTTCTCGGGCTCGCGCCACAAGTCATCTTGTTATCATTGCTCCTCTTTATTTTTATCTTTGCCTTGAGCCGGATCGTGTCACTGGCGTCATTAGTAGCCACTGGGGCTACACCAATCTTCCTGCTCGCGCGTTCATATCCCCACACTCATGTGGTCGCTGGATTCATCATTGCAGGGTTCATTATTATCCGCCACCAAGAGAACATTCAGCGCTTACTCAAGGGACAAGAAGCGAAGTTCAGTATGAAAAAATCCCCATCTTCTGCTGCTTAAAAATACGGCGGTGCTGGGAAACTAGGCAGAGTAGGCGGCAAGCAAGACATTAGGGCTAATATTTACCGGCAAAATCAAGGAGATAGCTAAAGACAGCCCTGGCATTAGTCTTGCTCGCTTTAATGATTGCTTCAGAAAATCGACGAGCAAATTATACCCAGTGTGCGATCATCCAGGCGCAGCGGTTGAAGCCAGCAGAGAAATCCGCTTTACAGATCGAGGGTTTTGCTCTACAGAAGCCTGGGAGGTCAAACACAATGAAAGGCGTCATGAAAAAAGTTGAAGCGATCATCAAGCCGTTCAAACTCGATGAAGTGAAGGAAAACCTCAATGCTATTGGTGTACGCGGCCTGACGGTCAGTGAAGTCAAAGGGTTCGGACGCCAGAAGGGCCACACCGAGTTATACCGCGGAGCTGAATACGTGGTGGATTTCCTGCCTAAGGTGAAACTCGAGATTATCGTCGGTGAAGATATGGTAGGAAAAGTGGTCGAAACGATTGAAAAGGCGGCGCGCACCGGCCGTATCGGTGATGGCAAAATCTTCGTCACTTCCGTCGAGGACGTGGTGCGTATCCGCACAGGAGAACGAGGCGAGGACGCAGTCTAGTATACAAATAACACAGTTCAAGAGTCGCATTTAAGCGAAGGAGGACAGCAGGGTATGACGCCGAAAGACGCAGTGCGCATGGCGCGCGAACAAAATGCCGAAGCCGTGGACTTTAAGTTTATGGACCTACTCGGCACTTGGCAACATTTTACTATTCCGTTGAGTGAATACGAAGAAGATATCTTCGAAGCAGGACTTGGCTTTGATGGTTCCTCGATCCGCGGGTGGCAGGCCATTAACGCCTCAGACATGTTAGTGATGCCGGATCCAACCACAGCAGTTATGGATCCATTCTGCTCGGCGCCGACCCTGAGTCTGGTCTGCAACATTGTTGACCCTATCACGAAAGAAGATTACACGCGCGATCCGCGCAATATCGCTCGTAAAGCGGAAGCATACCTGCAGTCCACTGGGGTTGGCGACGTCGCGTACTTTGGCCCAGAGCCAGAGTTCTTTATTTTTGACGATGTTCGTTTTGACCAGAACCAGCACGAGGCCTACTATCATCTCGATTCCGTGGAAGGCGTGTGGAACTCTGGAAAGAATGAAGGTCCCAACCTTGGCTACAAGCCCCGCTACAAAGAGGGGTACTTCCCAGTGCCTCCAATCGACTCTCAGCAGGATATTCGTCAAGAAATGGTGCAATACATGGAGAAGGTCGGCATCCGCGTCGAACGCCAGCACCATGAAGTGGCGACTGCGGGGCAAGCGGAAATTGACATGCGCTTCTTGTCGCTCGTCAAAATGGGCGATGCGCTGCAATGGTATAAATACATTGTCAAAAATGTCGCCAAGAAACATGGGAAGACCGCCACATTCATGCCCAAGCCCGTCTTCGGCGACAACGGTTCTGGCATGCACGTTCACCAGTCGATCTGGAAAGGCGAAAAACCGCTCTTTGCCGGCGATGGCTATGGCGGTCTCAGCGAGTTGGCCATGCACTACATCGCTGGCATTCTCGCCCATGCCCCGGCCTTGTGTGCGATCGTAGCGCCGACGGCCAATTCTTACCGCCGTCTCGTACCTGGGTTTGAGGCGCCTGTGAATTTGGCTTACTCGGCCAGAAACCGCTCCGCTGCGGTCCGTATCCCTATGTATTCACCGAGCCCGAAAGCCAAGCGTATCGAAGTGCGCTTCCCAGATCCCTCCAGCAACGGGTATCTCGCATTTGCCGCCCTCCTGATGGCTGGACTCGATGGTGTCGAACGAAAACTCAACCCCGGCGATCCGCTGGACAAAGACATCTACTCTCTGACGCCAGAAGAACTCGCTAATGTCCCTTCCGTCCCGGGGTCATTAGAGGGCTCACTGCAAGCCTTGGAAAAAGACCATGCCTTCTTGATGAAAGGCGACGTGTTCACGGAAGATGTAATTCAGACCTGGGTCGAGTACAAACGTGTGAAGGAACTTGATCCGTTACGCTTGCGCCCACATCCTCACGAATTCGCGCTGTATTTCGACGCGTGATTGTGTCTATTACTTCTAACCTCTGAAAAAGGGGGGAAGAGCAAGTCCCTTCCCCCCTTTTCTTTTTTGGAGGCTGGGGGTATACCTCCTCTGGCCCTTTACAGAGGGTCAAGAAGTGAAAAAGGCCTACTGTGAGTAGGAACTGTATCGCTTCACCTTAGCTCGACAAGGAGAACGCAGTATGTTGCTCGATGGGAAAGTCGCGATCGTCACAGGCGCTGGCCGTGGTATTGGCCGTGAGGAAGCGCTGTTGTTGGCAAAGCATGGGGCAAAAGTCGTTGTCAATGACCTGGGCGGGCATTTTGACGGGACCGGTCAAGACACTCGTCCGGCCCAACAAGTCGTTGATGAAATTAAAACCGCTGGCGGCGACGCAGTCGCTAATTATGAAAATGTGGCCGATTTCAAAGCTGCCAAACGCATCGTGCAGTGCGCAATCGACACCTTCGGCAAACTGAACATTCTCGTCAACAATGCCGGTATTTTGCGTGATCGTATGATCTTCAACATGGCCGAAGACGAGTGGGACGCCGTCATTGCCGTTCACATGAAGGGCACGTTCAATTGTACTCGGCATGCGTGTGAATACTGGCGTGAACAGCATAAACTTGGCAACATCCTCAATGGTCGAGTGGTCAACACCTCTTCGGACTCCGGTCTGCTTGGTAATGCGGGGCAACCGAACTACGGTCCGGCAAAAGCTGCGGTAGCAACCTTGGCTATCGTTGTTGATGCAGAAATGCAGAAATATGGCGTGACCGCTAATGCGATTGCTCCGGTCGCGCGCACCAGACTCACAGTTGACGCGACGCCGCAAACTGCAGGGGCAATGAACGCCAAAGAAGGAGAGTTTGATATTTTCAACCCCGGTCACGTCGCCCCGCTCGTGGTCTGGCTCTCCAGTGATGATGCGGCAAGCGTTCACGGTGAAGTGTTTCGTGTCGGTGGCGGCGTGGTGTGGCTCATGCAAGGGTGGCATACCGCCGCGACGGTGAGCAAACGAGGGGATTGGGATCCGTCCGAACTCGGTGCGAAACTCAAGGGCGAGCTTGTCAAAGGTGTGACGAAGAAAGAAACGATGGCGGAAGTCTTCCGCGCACTCAAACAGTCATAACCCCGTCCCCGGCAGAGAAACCTCTGCCGCCTCATGGGTGGGGGGATGGAAGACCACAGAGGTCGGAGCGTGGGGGAGGTGGAAGTAGAGCCTCTCTCCACCCGCCCATATCTACTTTTTAGAAACCGTTGTGATTCCACAAGCACTGTTCAACGTTCTTATTATCTGTCACGCTAACACGAGCCGCAGCATCATGGCGCATGCTTTCCTGAAAAGGATGCTGGCGGAACGCGGCGTCGACTATATTCGTGTCCGCTCTGGCGGCATCGCTATTTATGCGCGTGACAACATGATCCCTTCACTCGATGCACGTATGGTCCTGCGAGACTATGGTATCAACCTGCAGGAAAACGATCTCTCATCCATTGATTTAAAACGACATCGTCATCTGATCGATCAAGCTGACCTCATCCTTGCAATGACGCAGGAGCAGAAACAAATGCTCGACGCTTATCCGGAAGCGACGGGGAAACAGGTGTTCACGCTCAAAGAATTTGCTGGAGAGGAAGGTGATATTGACGACCCCGCCATGCAAGGGGAAGAGGTGTTTCGCGCCCGTATGATCGAGATCAGGCGCTGTCTAGAAAAGTCCTTCGAGAATCTGCTAAGACTATCGCATGAACGCTTTTGAAAACCCTTCAGACGCTGTTATTCACGATATTCTTGCCACCCCTAAAACAATCGCGGTTGTCGGCTGCTCCCCAGATCCAGATCGCGACAGCCATCAAATTGCCGCACTCCTCAAAGCCAAAGGACATCGGATTATTCCGGTCAATCCGACCAGTAAAGAAATTCTCGGCGAACGCTGCTACGCTTCAGTACGCGACATTCCTGACCATGTAGACATGGTAGACGTCTTTCGCCGCCCTGAGTTCGTGGATCAAATTGCTGAGGACGCGCTTGCCGTCAAAGCCGCGATCTTGTGGCTCCAGCTTGATGTCATCAACGAACCGGCGGCCAGAAAAGCCCAAGAGGCCGGGCTCACCGTGGTCATGGACCGCTGCCCAGCTATTGAATATAGGCGGTTGTTCTAATGTCCAAACGCCGGCTCCACAATCTCCAGCCCTGGCAACGGCTCGATTCTGAAACCATCTACACTTGCCGTATTTTTTCACTCCAAAAGAATCGCAATCGTTCGCCGCGCGATGGGCGTGAACATGACTTCTTCGTCTTGGAAAGCGGTGACTGGGTCAACATTATCCCTGTTACGCCAGAGGATCAGGTGGTTCTCATTCATCAGTACCGACATGGAGTCGAAGAGTTTACCCTAGAAATTCCAGGGGGCATGGTAGACCCGCATGATCCATCCCCCTTGCACGCTGCACGGCGCGAAATGCAAGAAGAGACTGGTTATGACTCCGACGATATCGTCCCCTTAGGCGCCATCCATCCAAACCCTGCGATTCAGGGGAATCGGTGCCACACATTCTTAGCGCGCAACGTCGAGAAGCGCTTCGAGACCCAGTTCGATACGACTGAGGAAACCGAAGTAATTCTTGTTCCTAGAGCCCAGCTTCCAGATCTCGTACAGCAAGGGAAGATTACACACGCCTTAGTCGTCACCGCCTTTTATTGGTACGACTTGCTGCAACGCTCGTAAAT
>CAZUFQ010000140.1:7725-10931 GCA_964618735.1 uncultured Enterobacteriaceae bacterium | reverse complement strand
TTCGCTCAGTATAGCGCCCTGCTACTGTGTAACCAGTTTGGAAAATATCACAACTTGTTGATTGCCGATAGGTTGCGGGTTGTGCGGCGCTTTGCATAATTTGCAGCATACAAACCCGCGAGTTCCCGTAAAATCTGCGATTCAATAGGAAGAGTTGTTGACGAGACATCGGGAAAAGGGATGAGAAGGGTTAGGAATCAGGGGTTAGAAAAAAGATCTGCCCATTTGCCGCTCGCGAGCGTGGTGACAAAGTCTACGTCGCCTTCGAGAAAATCGAAACTGGGAAGGTCCACAAACTTCACCCAGGCCAGCGCCTGAAACTGGGTATTGACAATGTCGCCTTTGAAAGCAGGGACGTGAAAAAAACTGAGAATGATCGTACGTCCGTTTGGATAGGTATGGGAAGTGTTATGAATTTCCGGACCGATCGTGGCATTAATACATAGCTCTTCTTGCAATTCTCGCCAGAGACAGACAACTCCATCTTCGCCATCCTGAATTTTCCCGCCGGGGAACTCCCATTTGCCAGGATGCAGGTCTTCAGGCCTACGTTGGCAGATCAAAACGTGTGCCCCTTTGGTTAAGACCCCTGCAGAAACGTGGATAGTTGGCATAGATGTTCGGATGACTAATTCAATTGCGCGGTCATACGCACGAGCATGTTCCGGATAGTTGCCGCGTCTTCCGCCTGAGGGGCCATTTGTAGGTATTGTCGGAAATCCTGCGCCGCAGCTTGGAGATGACCAAGTCGCTGCCGCACCGCCCCACGATCACGAACCTCTGTCGCCATAGTCGGGTCGGTGAGAAGTATCCACTCTATGGCCTGCACCGCCCGCGTAAAATTTTCTTGTTGGAGATACACTCCCTTGAGATTGCGCAACATGCGGATGAGAATTTCTCGTTTACTAGCCGGGGTGAGCAACTGAGGAATTTGAGAGAGAAACGGGTTCCCGTCGCCATACATCTCACGCAGTTTCTGCGCTAATTGCTCAGAACTGAGTCTCATCCCACCGTGGAATGGATCGAGTACGATCTCTCCTTCTGGACTCTGGCATTTCACCAAAAAGTGACCGGGGAATCCGACGCCGACGAGCGGAAGACCTAGACGACGACCAACTTCGAGGTAAATCACAGACAGTGTGATGGGAATGCCTGTCTTGCGCTCCAGGACCTCATTAAGGAAACTATTGCGCGGGTCGTAGTAATCCGTGGTGTTGCCGGAGAGCTTTTCTTCTTGGAAAAGCAGTTTATTCAGCTGATCGATGATCGTTGTTGTGTCTGGCTCCTCAGGCAGGCGCGTGCGCACCGTAGCTGCGAGCGTTTCGAAGCGATGCAGATACGCCATAACATCTACATCTGGTTGAGCGTCCTGAGCGATCAGGAGTGCGGCTTCAGCAAGATCAAAATCCTCACTCACGTTGCTGACCAACTGGGCGAACCGTTCTCGCGCCGGTACTGGCATAGACGTCTCCTAACCTCTTGTTGCTCTTTATAGTTGTTTTATACTGCTGACAAAGCCGAGGAAGTGCAAGGGTGTAGGGGATGGACAAGAGGAGAAGCGCTCTCTTATAATTTCTTCTTAGATCATTATGATCGTACCAAGCCGAAGCCCGTTGCATCAGCTCCTGCGTGTGACAGAAGGAACTACTCCGCTCATTATCCTTCCGCACGATAATCCCGACCCGGACGCTTTAGCCAGCGCCGCGGCGCTGCGGTTTATTGTTAATCAAGCGAACGAAGATAAAGAAGTAATCATTGCGCTTGGGGGCATCGTCGGACGAGCAGAGAACCGGGCGATGCTCCGCTACCTCAATATCACGTTGGCGCCGGTGAACGAGATTGATTTTTCTGGCAATCCCCAAGTAGCGTTGGTTGATACGCAGCCCGGGCGGACGAACAATTCTCTTCCAGATGGGTTCCTGCCGACTATCGTGATTGACCACCACCCGTCGTATGGCTCGTACGAGAACGTCTCTTTTCTTGATCTCCGTGAAGGCTATGGGGCCACCTCGACGATTCTGAGTGAATATCTCGAAGAATCGCATGCTGATGTGGAGAGCAAGATTGCCACGGCGCTGTTCTACGGCATCAATGCAGAAACGCAGGATCTTGGCCGTGAAGCGACTCCCAATGATGTGGCTGCTTGCCAATTCTTATACCCGTACACCAATAAGCGCCGTTTGGCCAAAATCGAAAACGCCAGGGTGCCGCGCGAATACTTCAAGGTCTTTCGGGATGCGATTGACGAAGCCGTGCTGTATGACAAGGTGGTGATCTCTGTGCTTCACGAAGTGCAGTATCCGGACATGGTTGCCGAAGTGGCGGATTTTCTGCTGCGGCTTGATGAGTCGGAGTGGGCGATGGCGATTGGAGTGTATCACGACAACATGCATGTTTCGCTGCGCACAACTAATCGTGACGTGAATGCCGGAGAAATTTTGCAAAAAGTCTTAGGCAGTAAATCTGCTGGCGGACATGACATGATTGCCGGTGGGCGCATCAAAGTGTCGGAACGGGGCCTTGGTGTGGAAAAAGCCGCCGTACGCATCAAGGATCGTTTGCTGAAGGCGATTGGCGTTGATGCTGCTTCGGCGGAGGATTTGGTGAAGTAAGCAGAAGTAGTCAGGAATCAGCATTCAGTAGTCAGTAGAAAGACAATACCTGAGACATGCTGACTACTTGCTCCTGCCCTATCAATTTTTCCTCAAATTCCGCAAAATGCTCCTCCTAGCACATGCAGTAAGGAGGGGGCTCATGGCCTTAGCACGTATTCCACGATACTCGGCTTCTGGTTCAAGCTTGATTTCTTTCAGTCAGCTTCCCGCCGGGGCAGCCTACGAAGTTATTCCACTCGTTGCCGAAGACCGCGGCGAATCCAAAGGCGTCCTATACACCAAGGGCGGCGAAAAGACCGTTGTCTGTCTCATGCATCCTCGTGCAGATATGAGCCGTCACTATGCGATTCCATATCTGCTCGAAGCTGGCTATGCCGCATTTGGGCAAGAAGGGCGCTGGCCGGGAAATGATATTGCTTGCATCCATGAAATGCTTCTGCCGGATATTGCGGCCAGCACGACCTTCTTGAAAGAGAAACGTGGATTCGAGCGAGTGATCTTTATTGGTAATAGCGGCGGCGGATCGCTCTACACATTCTATCAGGCCCAAGCGGTGACGGTCCCTCCAGGACGGCTCACCACTACGCCGGC
>CAZUFQ010000140.1:0-7625 GCA_964618735.1 uncultured Enterobacteriaceae bacterium | reverse complement strand
TCTATCAGGCCCAAGCGGTGACGGTCCCTCCAGGACGGCTCACCACTACGCCGGCGGGTGACCCGTATGATTTGAATCGTTTTACGCTTCCTCCGGCGGACGGTATGGTAATCTTGGCTGCTCATTTAGGGGAAGGAAAATTTCTGCAAAAAACTGTTGATCCGTCGGTAACGGACGAGAACGACCCGCTGTCACATGATCCCGCTCTCGATATGTACAATCCGGCCAACGGCTTCAAGACGCCTCCTACTCCCAGTAAATACAGCCAGGAGTTTATCCAACTGTATCGCGCAGCGCAGACCGCCCGAGTCGCTCGCATAGATGCCATCGCTCGTCGGCACATCGAAGAACAGCGCTATTTTCAAGAGCTGATCCGTCAGCCGGAGTCCGACAACTGGCCGGTGGAACGGCAGACCTTCGTCAGCCGTCGCGCTTTGGTGGGACGCTATATGGAAATCCATCGGACTGAGGCGAACCTCACTTATGCTGACCAGTCGCTTTGCCCGTCTTCGCGCGACTATGGCTCCTTGTGGTCTCCACGACCAGATCTCTTCAACTATTTAGAACATGGATTTGGCAAATACCAAACGCCGCGAGCGTGGTTGAGCAACTGGTCCGGGCTCTCGTCTTGCGCCTCGGTGTTGGACAACGTGCCGAAGGTGACGATTCCTACTCTTGTGGTGAACTATACTGGTGATCACGCCATCTATCCTGAAGAGTCCGAAGCGATTTATCAACAATCGCCCGCGTCCGACAAACAATTTGTCCAAGTTGACGCCGACCACTTTGGTTATCCATTGCCGTCCAAGCCGAACCAGGGAGGACGTGATGGGTCAATGAAAGTGATCGTGCAGTGGCTGCGCGATAGATTCCCGGCGAGATAGCATCTCGCCCGCTCCCTGCGGTCGCTCTATGGCTCACTCGTTTCACTCGCTTTATAGCAGATGGCTCGCTCCCTACGGTCGCTCTATAGTGGGACTCTCTTGCCACCAGCCATCTGCCATTGAGCGCACGCAGTGCGCGGGCCATAGAGCGAAGCGGGCGATAGAGCGAACATAGGGAGCGAGCAAAGATGCGTTTCGGCATTAATTTCTTCCCTTCAGTTGATCCTGCCCTCCTCTCTGGACAACAGTATTACCGGCAGGCCTTGGCTCTCGCGGCCCGCGCTGATGAGTTGGGGTATCACCATATTCGTACTGTTGAACATTACTTTCGCGGATACGGAGGATATTCGCCGAGTCCGATTGTGTTCCTCACCGCTGTGGCCCAATGCACACAGCGAGTGAGGTTAGTGACTGGCGCGGTGCTTCCCGCTTTTAATCATCCCATTAAGCTCGCTGCTGAATTGGCGATGCTCGACTGTATCTCCAACGGTCGCTTGGAAGCCGGTTTCGCTCGTGCGTTTCTTCCCGAGGAGTTCGACGCGTTTCAAGTGCCGATGGAGGAAAGTCGGGCGCGCTTTGAGGAGGGCATTACTGCAGTCAAGCAGTTATGGACTGAACCGGAGGTTCGGTTTGAGGGCCCGTTTCATCAATTCGGCCCGGTTTCTCTCCTTCCTACACCCGTACAGCGGCCACATCCTCCCATCTGGGTGGCCGCCATCCAAACCGCTGAATCGTTTGTGTGGGCCGGAGAACAGGGTCACAACTTAATGATCGTGCCGTATCTGAGCGCTTTCGACTCAGTGGCGACGAATCTTCGCGCCTATAAAGAGAGCTATGCAAAAGCTGGACACGGAAAAGGCGGAGGAAAGGTGCAGATGTCTTTTCATCTATACATGGCTGAAGATGGAGTGACTGCTCGTCGGGAGGCGCAAGCGCCGATCGATGAGTATATGCGTGTCTTCAAAGAGTCTGCTGCGGTGTGGAATACCCGAACGTCGACCGATTACAAAGGATACGAGAAACTCTTTGCTATTTTAGAGTCGATGACTTATGATCGTGTCTTGGCGGAGGGGCGCGCATTCATCGGCGATCCTATCGAAGTCGCAGACCAAGTCCGAAAGGTCGTTGCACTCTTTGGTCCAGTCGAACCTAGCCTCCAGGTGATGTTCGGCGATATTTCTGAAGCCGCCGCGCGGCGCAGCCTAGAGCTGTTTGCCGCAGAAGTGACGCCGCGACTAGCAGACCTGTCAAGCGATTCACAATAAAAGAGATCTTATGCAGGACCTTTATCGAGAAAGACACTGGTCTTCCGGCTGTTGGGGCTTCTGTAGAAAGTGTTTAGAGCAAACGAGAAAGAATCTTTCGAAAAAATAAAGAGGAGAAAATCATGGACATCGGCAAGGTAGGGGCCTTTTGTTTTCTTGATGCGATGCCCGCAGAGGAAAGTGTGGCGTTCTGTCGCCGCGTTGAGCGGATGGGATACAAGGTGCTGTGGGCGCCAGAAGCGTGGGGCCGTGACCCCTTCGCTCAAGGGGGGTATCTGCTCGCTAAGACAGACCAGCTTATCTACGCCACTGGCATTGCGAACATTTGGGCGCGCGACCCTGTAGCAATGGCGGCTTCGGCCAAGACCTTAGCGGAAGCTGCGGAGGGTCGTTTCATTCTTGGCGTCGGGGTGAGTCATCGCTCGCTGGTCGAAGATGTGCGCAGTCATAAATATATCAAACCCTATAGCTACATGAAGGAATACATCCCGATGATGAAGTCGGCCTTATATCGGGCGGTGGCTCCGAAGACGGAGCCGCCGCTGGTGATTGCCGCACTGCACCCGAAGATGCTGGCGCTCACTGCTCGTGAAGCGCGTGGCACTCACACTGCCTTCTGCCTGCCTGAACATACCAAGCGCGCCCGGGAAGTGATGGGACCCGACGCTTGGGTTTGTCCCAGTGTCATGGCGATTCTGGAGCGTGACGCCGCCAAAGCGCGAGCGCGGGCGCGGCAACATCTGAGTTTCTACGCAAATCAAGAAAATTACCAACGAATTTTTATCGCACAGGGATTTACGCGCACGGACTTTGAGAATGGATGTAGCGATCACTTGATCGACTCAGTGATCGCCTGGGGGAGTGAAGAGCAGATTCACGAGCGGATCGACGCGCACTTGGCTGCTGGCGCCAACCATGTCTGTTTGATGCCGCTGCGGTGTGACGAACCCAATCTCCCCGACGAGCGGGCGCTCGAAGCCTTTGCCCCGCAGTGAAGGAGCGAAAAGATGGCTCGCTCACTCTGTTCGCTTTATAGCTCGCTCGTTTCACTCACTTGATAGCTGATGGCTCGTTCGCTTCGCTCACTGTATGGCAAATCAGTCAGACCACAAACCATAAGCCATCTGCGATAGAGCGACCGCAGGGAGCGGGCTATAGAGCGAGGCGAGCTATCCGCCATCTGCCATCAGCGTTTGGTCCTGCCAAGCTTTCAGAAAACTGAGATTTTCTCCTCAGCCTTAGCCTGGGGCGCAATTTGCAAATAGGAGGACTACTTCCAGAGGCGCCAGCCTGACGCCTTGGTTGGGATTTTGTTCTGGGGTGGTAAGACCTTGAATTCAAAAGAAGTTTATTTATGTGAGGCCTGATGCCGGAAAACGGGGGACGCAAGATTGCCTAAAGAAACGGCAGAGCGAGCTTGCACTGTTGGTGGAGCAACAGTCGTTTGTTCCCTTTTCATTTTTACAGAGTGTACAAGATGAACACTTCTTCTTTGCCTTTGATGCGCCGGATGGCTGATTGGTTCTCCCACTTGATGGCGAAGTCGCCTCAGCGAAGACCATCACACACGGAGGCGCTCCATCGCTGGTCGGCAGAACTAGAGCTCTCCAACTCGACACTCGCACGCGAGATCGCTGAACGGAAACGAGTAGAACAAGAGTTGCGTCAGGCGGAAGCAAAATACCGGAGCATCTTTGAGAACGCTGTTGATGGAATTTTTCAAACGACGCCTGAAGGACAATATCTCAGCGTGAATCCCGCCTTGGCTTGTATTTACGGCTATGAGACTCCCGACGAATTGATGAAAAGCCTAACGGATATTGGCGAACAATTGTATGTCGATTCGTCTCGGCGGGCTGAGTTCATCCGTTTACTCCATGCACACAACACAGTGATGGGATTCGAGTCGCAAGTTTACCGCCGGGATGGGAGGGTAATCTGGATCACAGAAACGGCGCGCGCGGTCCGCGCTGAAAACGGGGCGCTCCTGTATTACGAAGGGATGGTTGAGGACATCACTGAACGCAAGCAAGCCGAGGAGGAGTTGCGAAAGGCAAAAATTGCCGCGGAGGCTGCGGCCAACGCGAAAAGCGAATTTTTGGCCAACATGAGTCATGAGTTGCGGACGCCGTTGAATGGCGTGATCGGCATGACCGAGCTAGCGCTTGACACCGACCTGACCCCGGAACAACAGGAGTATCTCACCATTGTTAAAGACTCGGCGACTTCTCTGTTGGAACTGCTGAACGACATTCTGGATTTTTCTAAAATTGAGGTTGGAAAATTAACGCTTGATCCTATCGATTTTTCTCTGCGCGACGACCTTGCAATGGCCATCAAAGCGCTTGCCGTCCGCGCGCATAAACAGGGGCTGGAGCTGGCCTGCGACATTCCCCCGGACGTGCCGGATATCGTGCTTGGCGATCCTGGGCGTCTGCGTCAGATTGTGGTGAATCTGGTCGGCAACGCCATTAAGTTTACTCATCAAGGTGAAGTGGTGATGCGGGTCTCCGTCGAGTGGCGGCTCGAGAACGAAATCTGTCTACATTTTACCGTTACGGACACTGGCATTGGGATTCCGCCTGAAAAACAGCAGCTTATTTTTAGTCCCTTTACGCAAGCCGACAGCTCTACGACCCGACAGTTTGGCGGGACAGGGTTGGGGTTGGCGATCTCATTACAACTTGTCGCCATGATGGGCGGCACTATCTGGGTCGAGAGCGAAGTGGACAAGGGCAGTACATTCCACTTTACTGCTTGCTTTGGTCTGCGAGCAGACGCTACACCGAAGCCCTTGAGGGAACGAGACAGTCTCATCGGTTTGCCGGTTTTAGTGGTTGATGACAACGAAACAAATCGACGCATCTTGGAAGAACAATTAACCAGCTGGGGGATGCATCCCGTTGTGGTCGAGAGTGGACAAGCAGCGCTGACGGTGTTGGAGGCGGCGGCGGCTGCAGACTCGCCGTTTGCGCTGGTGTTACTCGATGCGCACATGCCTCACATGGATGGGTTCATGGTGGCTGAGTCGATAAAAGACAACCCCACTCTCGCCAAAGCGACGATCATGATGTTGACGTCGGGGGACCACCCCAAGGATGCCGCCCGTTGTCGAGAGATGGGCATCGTCTCGTATTTGACAAAGCCGATCAAGCAATCGGACTTGCTCAACGCCATTGTGACTGCTCTGTATAGTACGCCGACACGGGAACCTGCTCCGCCAGCTCCTTTTCCAACGAAGACTCCTTC
The DNA here is from genome assembly GCA_964618735.1 of uncultured Enterobacteriaceae bacterium. Classification (GTDB taxonomy): domain Bacteria; phylum Desulfobacterota; class Binatia; order Bin18; family Bin18; genus SYOC01. The sequence goes on along the minus strand of CAZUFQ010000140.1, from coordinate 2,227 downwards.
TACACTGCACATTTTGTTAGTAGAGGATAATCCAGTGAACCAACGTCTGGCGGTGAGAATGCTGGAAAAACGGGGGCATTCTGTGGTCGTTGCCAACAATGGGAAGGAGGCGCTGACTATACTGGAAAAAGAAGCGTTTGCTGTGGTGTTGATGGATGTGCAGATGCCTGAGATGGACGGACTTGCGGCTACTAGGGCCATTCGTCAACAGGAGGAGTCAACGGGGGCGCATATCCCTATTGTTGCGCTGACGGCGCACGCCATGAGAGGGGACCGGGAGCGTTGCCTTACGGCAGGCATGGACGCCTATCTCTCCAAACCGCTTCAATCGCCTCAGTTGTTCGAGATGATTGAGCGTTTGGCGCTTCCTGACGCTGCGCACCAAGGGGAAGGGGAAGAGAAAAATGAGAAAGAACCTTCAGGAGTCATCTTTGACCAACAGGTGGCTTTAGCAAGAGTTGAAGGGGATCATGAGCTACTGCGGGAAATTGTCGGCTTGTTTTTGTTAGAAACGCCAGAACTGCAATCTGCAATTCGCGAGTCGATCAGTCGTCAAGATGGACAGGCGCTTGAGTTGGCTGCCCATTCGGTGAAAGGCGCAGTGAGCAGCTTTGGCGCACAGGCTGCTTGTGAAGCGGCGTTGAAGCTCGAAGTCATGGGCCGTGAGGGCGACTTGACGCAGGCTATGGTAGCTTCTACTGAGCTTGAACGGGAAATTGCTCGCCTGACGCGGGCATTGGCGGAGTTCCGCGGGGGGCCTGGGATGTGAGAATCCTGATCGCTGATGATGACGCCATTCCGCGTCGACTCTTGCAAGCGACCTTGACGAAGGCGGGGCATGAAGTGGTTAGCGCCTGTGATGGTGTTGAGGCGTGGCGTATGTTGCAAAGCGCCGATGCGCCAAGACTTGTGATTGTAGACTGGCTCATGCCCAATATGGACGGAGTAGAAGTCTGCCGCCGAGTGCGCCAGCGACAAACTAGTCCCTACACCTATCTGATCTTGTTAACCTCAAAGGATCGGAAAGAAGACCTTATCGCCGGTTTAGAAGCCGGAGCCGACGATTACTTGACCAAACCTTTTGATCCCCAGGAACTCCAGGTCCGTCTGCGGACGGGCCAACGCATTCTCGATTTACAAACGGCGCCCTTAACCTCGTTGGATCAACTCGCTCAAGCCCATCAGCGAGAAGTGGAGATCGGCGCCAAGATTCAGCAAACGTTGCTCTTTGGCCAGCTCCCTCATGACATGGAGAGAGCCCAGATTGCCGCCCTTACTCTTCCCTCCCAATCCGTGGACGGGGACTTTTACGATTTTTTCCGACATCGCAGAGATTGCTTCGATGTCGTGGTGGGCGATGTCATGGGGAAAGGAGTGCCCGCGGCGCTACTGGGCGCGGCTCTCAAGGGTTCTTTCCCGCGCGCGATGAGTCAACTTCTTCTCTCCTCCCAGCAAAATATGCTTCCCGAGCCAGAAGAGATTGTCATGCTGGTGCAAAACGAAGTGGCCCGGCAGTTTATGAGTCTTGGCGTATTTGCCACCCTCTGCTATGCGCGTATTGATTTGACGCAGCAACGGCTCACGCTTGTCGATTGTGGACATCCCAAAACCATTCATTTCCGTAGCCTGACTGGCGCCTGCGACCTCCTCCAAGGCGACAATACGCCCTTGGGATTCAGTGATCTGGAATCTTATCAACAAGTCTCTTTTCCTCTCGCTGAGGATGATGTCCTGGTCTTCTATTCAGATGGGCTGACGGAAGCTCGGAATGCGGATGGCGACTTCTTTGACGTTGAACGTTTGATGGACATCATCCAGAGACACCATCATCTGGAGCCGGGTCAACTAATCAATGCAATTCGCAAGGCGGTGCTCGATTTTACTAATCTAGAAACGTATGCAGATGACTTGACCTGTGTTGTCGTGAAGATTGAAGAGACTGCTGACTCTCCACACTGCATGGCGCGCACTCAATTCGAGACGACGAGCACCCTCGCCCGGCTTCCGTTGATGCGAACGTTTGTCCGTTCATTTTGTCAAGACTTACCGATATGCGTGCTCGACGACGAGAGCCTTGATCAACTCGAACTCGCAATCACTGAAGCCGCGAGCAATATCATCCGACACGCCTATCTCAACCGCCCTGACGGACCCTTGCAATTGGTTGTGGAAGCTTTTCTTGACCGTATTGTCGTTCAATTTTTTCACCAAGGCGCAGCTTTTGATC
>CAZUFQ010000139.1:0-10937 GCA_964618735.1 uncultured Enterobacteriaceae bacterium | reverse complement strand
ACCAGAATGCACGGGATATGGAGTTGTTGCAAAGCGTCTTCATCGCTCACCTCGCGCCCGCGTCCTTTGGCCGACACGCCGCGAGATTTCCACCCAATAACCACCGTATCCTCATCCCTCCACACAGCCATGGTCTATCTCTTTTCCGGTCTTTCTTGACACGATACTTTCAGGGAGCACAGACACGTGTAAGGTAAATTGAGCGCGAGAGGAATTGATCTTTTTAAACGTCAATGTCCCGTTCCGACTCTGCATCGCTTGGCGCGCCAGAACAAGCCCGAGCCCGGCTCGATAATCGTGCGCACGCCAACAAGGAGTAAAGATTTTCTCTTCTTCTACTACGAGTTCATTCGTTCCGCAGATATCTACCTTTATCTCAATAAAAGCCTGAGAGGGCGCTTCTTGCACTCTCGCGCTGACAACACTCTCTCCTCCTTCAGTGGATAAGAGGCCACAGGCGCAACGGAGCACACGCTCAAGCACACGACTCAGCATAAACCAGTCATAGTGAATCGAAGGGAGTGATTCGGGGCCCTGCAGCCGGATATTCTCTCGCCCGGACTCGATGGTAATCTTCTGAATAGCTTCCGACAGCATGTCGCCCAGATTTTTTGTTGAGATGTAAGGATCTGGAGGGAAAAAGTATTCTTGCATCTCATGCAGTAACCGACTGGCCCGTTCGATGCCGCTGGTGATGCTTTGGCATTCAAGCTCGTCTGGTTGACTGAGTTGCAGAAGGTCTATCCCCATGCCAATGCTCTGTAAGCAATTTTGCAACTCATGCAGCACACCGTCCAGTATCAGTTCTTTTGTTGTCTTTTCTCCTCCTTGGGCTCCTACCAGATGCAATGGCTTTTTCTTTGTGACTGCAGGGTAGATACTGAGAGGGGTTTCCTCTTCAGCCCGTTGCCATTCGTGATGCAGGGTGGTGAGTTTTTCCATTTTTGCACTTCCTCGACGCGGCAATAAGCTTCGTAATAATTCCTATCAGTAAGACTGATCGGCTTTTCGCCGTAAGTCTTAACCGCTTTCGCTCGTTGACGCCGGAAGTTTTTTCCAGAAAGAAAAACAACAGTGTCGGCTGTAGCTAGAGGAAGGGGGTGGCGGAATGGGGACCATTTTTGCAGCCTCTCGGCAACCTTGGGGTTCGGGTTATTCGTCGCTTTTTCTCTTTCCCCTGCCCAAGGAAATCGATGAAGCAGCTAATCCTTGCTCATGAACAGAACTGCGACCTGAGACAACGCATGGGTATAAAGCACTTCCCTTAGAAAGTCAATGAGAAACAAGGAGTTTGCGGAAACACGAGGCTCAGGACCGGAAGCTTTTTATCGCTTGGCTACTGTCTGTAACAGATGGGAGAGAATGAAATCTGCACTGACGTTCTCAGCTTCCGCTTGAAAATTCAGCAGGCAACGATGACGGAGAGCGGGAAGCGCTACCTCAGTAATGTCCTCGAAGCTGACGTTGGCCCGTTGATCAAGCAGCGCGTTGACCTTTGCTCCTAGCGTCAACGCTTGCGCCCCGCGCGGACCAGGACCATAACGAACGTATTGGGAGACTTCTGCATTGACCGACTGTTCATCTCCAGGAGTAGCAGCGGCAATGATGCGTGCGATGTATACGCTCAAGGGTGGAGCCAGGACAACCTGGCGGACAAGCATTTTCATGTCCTCTACAAGAGCGCGAGCCTGGCTGGCGGGAAGAATCGGTTTTGCCTCATAGCAAGACTCAGTTGTCGTACGGGCTAAAATCTCTGTCAGTTCTATTGCCGTGGGTGGCCGCACCAGCAATTTAAATAAGAAACGGTCCAGTTGCGCTTCAGGCAATGGATAAGTCCCTTCAATTTCGATGGGGTTTTGCGTCGCCAACACAAAAAAGGGAGATTCGAGTTGATACGTTTCTCCAAAGACCGAGACTTGATGTTCCTCCATTGCCTCGAGTAAAGCAGATTGCGTTTTCGGCGTCGCGCGATTGATTTCGTCCGCCAATACAATGTGCGCAAAAATTGGTCCTTGTTTAAAAGCGAAATGTCGCTCGCCGACGCCTTCAGAGAGAATTTGCGTGCCGATAATGTCCGAAGGCATTAGGTCCGGTGTGAATTGAATTCGCTTAAAATTCAACCCAAGTGCATGACTCAGCGTCTTCACCAGCAGTGTTTTTCCCAAGCCTGGAGCACCCTCGAGCAGCACATGCCCACCGGCAAAGAAACTGGTCAGTACTTTGCGTACGATCTCCCGCTGCCCAACGATCACTCGGCCCACCTCATCTTCGATGGAGCGGAACACGTGGATAAATTCTTTAATACGTTCTTCAGGTAGCGCCATAACATCACATGCTAAGAATTATTCAGTGAGGATTGCCCGATATTCCAGGGGAATGGGCTGTTTGAGATGCGTCTGATCATCTGGCCGCTCCTCTTTGAGCGGTGCATTGCTATAGGGCGTCTTCGGTGTCGCGCGCTGAGAATTTGCGGTGCGACCACTTTCTTCGGCTTGCGCTTCTTGACCAACAGGAACGCGCACTTTCACAAACCGCGCCTCTTGAGTCAGAAATCCGCCGCCAGCTTGTTCTCCGGGCTTCAGGCTGCGTTCGCCTTTACTCATGCCAATGCTCGCCCCTCCTTCACCCTTGTCGTTCTTCTGCTCTTGCTTCGGATCTGGTTTGGTCGGATCTTTCCCCTGAGCATCCTGGGCCTGATTGTTTTGTCCAGCGCCAGGACGATTGGGGTCCGCCCCCGGCGTATGACTGTCCGGCATTTGGGGTTGAGCCGGCTTTTGCGAGGTTGCACTTGTTGATTCTTGTGGCGATTTTCCCGGGTTCTTTCCTTCAGGTTGAGGAAAGTTAAACGTAAGACTTCCACCATCTTGCCGAGGTTGTGGCTGTTTTTGTTTTTCACCATCCTGAGGTGAACCTGGTTGGGGTTCGTTGCCGACTCCAGTTGAGGAAGAGGATGGCTTGCTCTGCCCCGAATTGTCCCCAGTCTTTTCTAGCGGAGTATTGCCGCTTTGTGAGGTGTTCTTGTCGTCCCCTTGGCCTTTTTCGTCCTTTCCTTTGCCGGCAAAAATTTTCAGATCAAGGGGTAAAATCTGCGGCAAGGGTGAATTCAGAGAGAGCCGTTTCTGAGCCTCCGCCAAATGCTGTTGTTTCTCCTGCGGAGTGAGTGAAGGATCTTTTAGTTGCTGGATGAGCGACAGCAGTTGAGCGCCGGTCATTTGCTCTTGCGGCGTCGCGGTAGGCGCTAACAGTCGACGAGCAGCCTCTTCCAGCGTGGCGATAGCCTCTTCCTGAGATTGAGGGGCCATCTCTGGAGAATTCACTAATTGTGAAGAAGAAAGATGGGCGCTCAGCTTTAAGTTCGGCCAAAAGATGAGCAAAAGCACGCTGAGCAGCGCAACGCCGACAGCCCAGGGCACTCGTTTGTCGAGCGTCAACCCGAGGTCCCGCTCCGGGCGGAACGATGCGGCAAGTTGCTCCGATTGCTTTTGGATGAGCGAAGACAGCGTATTTGCGGAGTCGGACGGACTCGCAGTAATGACGGTCAAGAACCGTTCTTTTCCTGTAAGCGCGTCATCGAGAAGAGAGGCGACAGCCGTGGAGTCGAGCATGGCGCGCCGCTTCCATAATGTGAAACCGCCCAAGCCTCCACATAAAATCGGTGGTAAAAGTGCAAACAGTAAAGGAGCGGAAAACAGGTCCAACACTAAACGACTCATCGCCCAACTACAAATTGCTAGTGGTCCAAAAAAGCCGACGATATTGAGCTGGGCGTGTCGAAGCAGCTGGCGACGAACCTGCTGAACGAAGAAAAGGACTGCAGACATTGTTAGGACTGCCCCTTCTGAAAATGTCGCACGGCTTTGTTGTGCGTTGAGAGGTCTACGGAAAATTCATGCGTGCCGTCTCCCCGAGCGACAAAGTATAGGTATTGACTTTGGGCAGGCTGAAGCGCGGCAAGGATGGAGGCGCTGCTGGGATTCGCAATAGGTCCTGGCGGTAATCCCCGCAACAGATAGGTGTTGTATGGAGACGGCGTGAGGAGATGTTGACGAGTCAGGTTGCCGTCAAAGTCGGGAATTCCATAAATCACGCTGGAGTCGCATTGTAGCGGCATACCTTGATGCAAGCGGTTATAAAACACTGCAGAGATAAGATTGCGTTCAGAGGTGACCGCGGTTTCTTTCTCGATGAGCGATGCAAGGGTGACAATTTGATGGACGGATAATCCTGAAGTTGTGATTCGTTGGTAGAGGGCCGGAGTAAGGGAGACGTAAAAACGGCCGACCATGGAGCCCAGGATGTCCTCTGGCGTCGTGCGACGAGAAAACTGGTATGTCGCCGGATACAAATAGCCCTCCACGCCCTGAGGAGGCAAACCCCAACGGGCAAGAAAATACGGATCCGTATTCAAACACAAAAACTGCTCTTCCACGCCTAGTCCTTTCGCGACAAGCAGCGTCACAACTTGTTTCAACGTCATCCCTTCCGTAACGGTGATCGTGTAACGGAGCGTTTCTCCTCGCGTCAGTATGCGTAACAGATCGATCGGGGAGAGTGCATTTGTAAACTGGTATTCTCCGCTTTGTATTTTGCGATCGGCTTTTGTGAGACGAGCCCAGAGTGAGAAGAGTTGTCCATTCGTGACGAGCTTCTCAGTAGCGAGTATGTCGGCGATCGCTCGCAGTGAGGAACGCTCAGGAATGAACACCCGCAAAGGGTAGGAACGTTCAGGGCCTGGGCTCGTCAAAAATTGATAAAAAAGCCAGCCGGCAAGACTGATGACGCAGAGACAAAATACCAAGCCGGCGATCAGCCTTTTGACCATGCGTGTCTACAGTACCATTGCCTCTAAAGCAAAACAACGTTGCCGCCTACAGGGAACAGGAGAAAAATCTTAAAAGTTTAGGGACTGACGGCGCGAGCCCCCGACCGCCCTTTGCAAGGGGCGGTCGCGTAGAGCCCTAGAGGATTGCTTGAGGAGGTCAGCAGAGCAGGGTTACTTTGCTGCTAAGGTAGCGAATCGACTGTTTCCGTCTGCACGTTTGAGCAAGAGGAGAAGAGGGGTATCTCCAGCGGTTTTGCCGATTTCTTTCTTCACTTCCGCCACGGAGGAGACCGAATTCTTGTTCACCTGCAAAATGACGTCGCCGGCTTCCACCCCGGCTTCGGCCGCCGGGCTCTCTGGCTGCACAGCGCCAACTATGACGCCTTCATTTTCCTTGAGTCCCATTTGTTCACGCTCTTCTGGCCGTAATTCCCGGAGCGCTAGTCCCCACTTTCCTTTCTGGGGCGCGCCCTCTTCGTCGGCGCTGGCGACTTCTTGTTCAGTGAGTTTTGCCACAGTAACATTGAGCGTCTTGGCTTTGCCGTTTCGTACGACTTCTACTGGAACGGTCTCGCCAACCGGCGTAGCGGCTACCAAAGTTGGCAACGCCCCTGAGTCCTCGACTTTCTTTTTATTATAGCGAACGATCACGTCGCCCCGTTCCATACCAGCTTTTGCGGCTGGGCTGTTGCTTGTAACATCCGCTACCAGTGCTCCGTGAGCTTCCTCCACGCCGAGAGATTTCGCTAATTCCGGGGTCATGTGCTGAATCGTTACCCCCAACCAACCTCTCGTCACACTACCGGTAGTTTCTAGTTCCGGCAGCAATTGTTTCGCCAAATTAATGGGAATGGCGAACCCAATGCCGATGTTCCCGCCGCTCTGGCTATAAATTGCGCTGTTGATGCCCACAACCTCGCCGTTTTCGTTAAAGAGTGGACCGCCTGAATTGCCAGGATTGATGGACGCATCAGTCTGGATGAAACTGTCATAAGGACCAGCGCCAATGACGCGGCCTTTTGCGCTCACGATCCCGGCGGTCACCGTATTGCTAAGACCGAAAGGATTGCCGATCGCCATGACCCAATCTCCCACCTGCAGGTTATCGGAATCGCCGAGTTTTGCGACCGATAATTCTCCCTTGGGTTGAATCTTGAGGACGGCTAGATCTGTTTTGGCATCACGTCCGACAACCTTTGCCGCATATTCCTGCTTATCCGACAGCGTCACGGTAATTTCTTTCGCGTCGTCAACCACATGGTTGTTAGTGAGGATGATACCGTCTTGACGAATCACGAACCCCGAACCAGACCCTTGCCGTCTTCCACCCCCCGGAGGAAAAGGTGGATGAAACGGAAAGGGGGAATGTTCACCAAAAGGGCTTGGAAATCCGAAGCCTGGGCCGTCCTGCGCGGCTTTCTCGACCGAGACTACTTTGACGAACACCACTGACGGAGACGCTTGCGCCGCTAAATTAGCGAAGGACGGAAGCGTACGTCCTGAAGGAGTTGTGACAGCGGCAGTCTTACCCTCCATAGGATCAGCTTGAACGCGGTCTCCTTGCGTCATACGACCGAAGGTGAATCCGCTAACCGCGAGCGACGCAGCAATCGCTCCCGTCAAGGCTTTTTTCTTCATACTCATGATCTCGTTCCTCCTCATCAGGTTCTAGTATATTTGACGACGAACATAACGCATCAATGTGAGAAGGAGATGAGAAGATGATGAGAAAATTCTCATGAGAATTTTCTCATGTGAGTTTCCTAGAAGAGAGGCCCTACTCGGTGATCTTTGATTTTGCCCGCACAACCTCTGCCGTAGTAGCAGGCTCAGCAGCTTTCTGCGCGAGCACCATAATCTCCATTTCGTCGAGTTCGACTGGGCGTCGACCCCAACGTCCTGCAGTGCCGCCCCAGAGATAGAGCACCTCGAGGCCAGCTAGCTGAAAAAGGAGAACAAGCTCTGTGGGTAAAAATGCTCGCTCTCGCAACGGCGCTGTCGTAGAGTCACCAGGAGGAAGACACCTTGAGACCTCGCTTATACTTACCGGGTCGAAAAGCCCTTGTTCGACCTCCGTCTGTGTGTGCCTGCGAATCATGGCTAGGCCATTTAAAACTGTGAACAAGCATCTGGCGTTCGGCTTTAGAGCATCCGCCATGTTCTGCAAAATAGCCAAAGGTTGGCGAAGCGCTTCATTGACTTGCCCCAGCAGACCAAACGCGCCTTCGCATAAACAAATAATCCCATCGAACAATTGCGTGGAACGGAAGGTCGTAGCGTCGCAGTGGAGCCACACGACCTGTACCTCAGCAGTCTTTGCCTCAATCTCGGCCTGTTTCAACATGCCGGCAGAGAGATCAACCCCCGTGACGCAGTAACCGCGGCGCGCCAGTTCGATCGCGTGGCGTCCTGTTCCACAACCTACGTCAAGAAGGGAGGCTCCTGGACTAACCGCAAGCACTTCCGTCACAAAGTCTACTTCTGCAAAAGTATTCTTTGTAAAAATGTTTTGGTTATACATCGGGGCATGTGCATCGAAGAACTCTTCCCACTTGGTCTTCTGCTGCATAGCAATGGCCCTTTCTCACTCCTCCTGTTAAGACTTCCCCCACTGGAGAGCTTTCGCAGTCAAGGGTGAACGAACACGAAGCAAACGGACGAGCATACCGGCGGCTAAGGCGATGGACAGGGGAACAGCCGCTCCTCCTTCTAGTATGTGTGGAAAATAACTCTGAGCAAAAATAAACCACACGTAATACGAGCCGATAGTGTGGAGACGTCGCCAGCGCGCGCCTCCCAGCCATTGGTAGGCGTAGTCGGACGAAGTCGCCGCCATCGCAGCGATCAATGCATACGCCAATCCGCCTCCAACTATGGTGACCCAGTTCAGATCGTCTCGGAATGGATGGGGAAACCATACGGATAAGAGGACTAATGCAATCAAGTGATAGAAATGCGCGACGGCGAACGAGACGCCGATGTATCGCCGGTTCCGCAGTAACCACGCCGTTCCGCTTTTCCGAAGCAACTCGTGTAAACCTGAAGCCGAGAACGCCAGCAGAAAAAGTACGACTGCGCTTCGTGCACTGATTCGCACGACAGCTCTCATGCTCTCTTCAGTTGGACCATCCCATAAGCCTATTGCGATTAAGAACGAGGCTAAGACCACTGCCGTTACACCGGTTATTTTCCATCCTTCGAAATGCATACGGTGTGTCCTTTTATCATGAGACTTTTTCAATAGAGCACGATCTACTGAAAAAATCGCCAGCGTTGCATATGATGATGTTCACAAAGCAAGTGTCCTCTCAAATATTTTCTACTTCTGCAATTCCATCCGTTATCACCGTTTTCCCTTCGGGATTTGTTGTCTCGTAACTATACATTTGAACATTGTCATGGTCTGAGCGCCGCCAGATTACAGTAGTGATGGTTTGCCCTGGGAACACAGGGCGAGCGAAGCGCACTCGCAGTCGTTTCAAGCGGCGCGGATCACCATTGCAGAGATGATCGATCATGACTTTTGAAGTAAACGCCATCGTGCAGAGTCCGTGCACAATGATGCCGGGCAGGCCCGCTAACTTCGCTACGTTCTCATCGGTATGAATCGGATTATGGTCGCCGGAGGCTTGTGCATATCGATAGGTCTGATCGGCGTCAATAGTTTGCGCAATACGGAGAAGCGGCTCTCCCGTTGGAGGCGCTTCGGCAGGCTCTTCTGACCTTTTCTCTCGCTTGCCTCTGCCGCGAATAAACGCGGTAAACAGCATGCGTTGGACAAGTTCGTTCTCCTGTGTTGTAGAAAGCACTTCGACAATGACAGACTCGCCAGTCGCCTTTTCTTCAATGGAAAGAATTTTCGCCGTGCTGGTAATGATATCGCTCGGACTGACCGTCCGGTAAAAATACATATCCTGTTCGCCGTGCAAAAGGCGCAGAAGATCAGCCTCTAATTCTGTATCCGTCATGACTAGCATGATCGGCAACCATCCCATCACCACGCCAAACATCGGCGGCGCAATGATGTCATCCGGACGGTGGATGTCGAGAAACCGTGGGTTGTCTTCGTTGTATGCTCGGGCGTAGCGCAAGATCGCTTCGTGCGTTACGCCATAATCTTGTGGAGGATATTGTTTGCCGACGAGAGTGCGATTGAGTCCCATAGTGTGAGTTCAGTCTTTCCTTTTTTAGCAACCTCCTTTGTTCTTATTTGTCCCAATAGCCGTCGTCAACAAAGCTGATGTACTTACCTTTGCCGACGATCACATGGTCCAACACACGCACGCCCATTACCTCGCCAACCTCACGCAGACGACGGGTAATGTGTAGATCCTCCTGGCTGGGCGAAGGATCACCGCTTGGGTGGTTATGGATGAGAATGACCGCAGCAGCGGACTCGCGGATCACTGGATTAAACACCTCGCGAGGATGCACAAGAGAGGAAGTCAGCGACCCTTCGGATACGCGCACGTCTTTGATCTTGCGGTTCTTCGCATCCAGCAGCAATACATGAAATTCTTCTTTTTTTAAGCCGCCGAGATGCTCACGATAGTGATTGAACACGTCATTGCTGGAACGAAATGCTTCCCCTTGTTTGATGTCTTCTTGGGCAAATCGTTTGCCAATTTCAAGCGCTGCCTTAATCTGCGCCGCTTTGGCGGGGCCTATGCCTTTGATTGTACAGATTTCTTGGGTGCTTGCCCCTTCCAAATTGCGGAGTGAGTCCGCGAAACGGGTCATCAAAAGACGACCATGGTCGAGCGCGCTCTGGCCTGTGCTGGCGTCGCCGACACGCAAGAGGATAGCCAGTAACTCTGCATTCGAGAGTGTCTCGGCTCCTTTTTCTAAAAGCTTCTCACGAGGGCGGTCGGCTTCGGGCCAATCTTTTATCGGGTGGGTCATGGCCCATTTTCATACCATAGTCGTCCATCAAGAGTCTAGAAGAGATCTGAAGTGCAGGAGGGTGCACAAGCGCACTCTATAAGAGTGGGAAGTTAAAGCGGAGGTTCCTGTCGAAAATTTAATACTGCCTCACACCACTGCCCCGCCGCAATGAGCCGATCTTCGCGAAAGGCTGCACTCATGAGCTGAATACTCAATGGTAAGCCATTTGCGCTCAGTCCTGAGGGAAGTCCGAGACTAGGGTGACCGCTGAAAGTTGCTGGACCGTTGAATGCCGGATCGCCAGTTGAGCTTAAGCCTTTTGGCGCTGGCGCAGGAGTTGACGGCGTCAACAACACATCGACAGACTGACATAAGACTTCTATGTCGTGACGAAAGCGTTGCTGATGGCGACGAGTTTCTACATACTCCGCAGTCGAGATGCGTTGCCCTTTCTCGATAAGATCTTGCATCTGTGGACTGTATTGCGCCTTGTGTTGCGCGTATCTTTCAGCATGCGCGACAGCAGCTTCCGCGTAGAGCATCTTGAAATGCGCCTCTTGTTCACCGACAAAGCTGTCCGGTAAACGCACTTCTTCGATTCGTGCTCCAGCACGAGCAAAGCGTTCTGCTACATCTTCAACATGTTTTCGAATTTCTTCATTCGTTTTTTCAAGAAAGAAATCGCGCACGAGACCAATGCGTGGAGGCAGTGGATTATGCACAGCCGACTGATAATCCGGCACGGGTAGGGTGGAGCATCCTGGATCACGCGGATCGTCGCCAGCTAAGACATACAGCAGAATCGCTGCGTCTCGCACCGTGCGGGTGAAAAGACCCACATGGTCAAGGTTCCAGCAAAGGGCAAACAGACCGTGGGCGCTCACCCGTCCGTATGTTGGTTTTAATCCAACGCAACCACAGTAGGCTGCGGGGCGAATAGTGGAGCCGTAGGTTTGCGATCCTAACGCAGCGGGGCACATGCTAGCCGCCACGGCCGCTGCCGAACCGCTACTCGATCCGCCGGGTGTATGCTCCACATTCCAAGGATTCCGAGTCGGCGAAGGTTTGGTCGCAGCAAATTCGGTGGTTTGTGCTTTCCCGAGAATGAGTGCGCCAGCCTCTCTTAGCTTCTGTACGGATGTCGCATCATAATCCGGTACGAAGTTTTCATAAATTGGCGAGCCGGCAGTAGTCTTCAATCCTTTGGTGTAAAAGATGTCTTTAAGAGCAA
>CAZUFQ010000138.1:0-10944 GCA_964618735.1 uncultured Enterobacteriaceae bacterium | reverse complement strand
TGAATTTGCGGAAGCGTCTAACCTTTATCAGGGTCGACAACCCGTGATGCGTAGCTGTTGGGCTCTCCGCATATAGGTTTCATTGTGTGACTTGGTGGTAACTCGCTAAGAACTTGGCGCGCAGCGCGGTGCTCCGGAAACCCTTGGAGACCTGGGGTCGGGTCTTCCCCTGCTATTCGCGTTAGGGTGTTTTACTGTCCCCGGTTTTTACGCCGGGTGAAGAGGAGACGAGCGATGCAGCAGAACGGATGGAAAACGCTTCCGAAGGCGAGACTGGGCCTAGCCGTTCTCGCCGGGCTTTCGATCACCTTGCTGGACCCTAGCTTGGTGAAGGCAGCAACGCCGATTACACAGGCAGACATCCCGTTCACTATCGATCAGGCAGGGCAGTACATTGTTACCGAGAACCTGAGCGGTGCAGCGAATCAAACTACCATCACTATCCAGGCTGACCACGTCCACCTTAACTTGAATGGCTTTACCCTATCGGGACCGATAGACAACGCGAACGACTGCTTCAAGGGCGAGACAAGCGTTGGCATCGATGTGGTGGGAGCACCGGACGATCCACTAGTGGGGGTGCACATCAACGGCGGCGCTGTCCACGGCTTCGGCGCCAGCATCAAGCTCGCAGACACCAATGCAAACCATCTAAACGGCCTGACAGTGACGGGAAACTGCTCTTGCGGCGTTCAGTTGCTGAACTCCAACAACAACCACATTAACAGCAACAATATCTCAGACAACTTTGGCGCCGGCGTCTGTCTGGCCAACTCTGACAAGAACAAGTTCAACACGAACAAAGTGAACAACAACGTCCGCGTGACCTTTGCCGTTGGCTTTGGCTACTCGCTCAGTGCGTCGGACGGCAATATTATCACTTCCAACGACATCTCTGGTAACGGTGGCGACATCGGTGGTGATGGAGTACTGCTGGCCGGGGCTAACAATAACACGATCCGTGACAACACAGCTAACGGGAACAGTGAGGCTGGGGTCCAGATGTTAAGCTCGAACAATAACACAATCCGTAACAATACAACCAATGGGAATGGCGTATTTGGGATCCGGCTTATCTTTTTTAATACCGGAAACCTCATCCAGGGTAATACAGCCAACGGGAAAATAGCCGGGATCTTGCTTGACGTTGGCGCCACCGGAAATACCGTCAAGAGCAACACGGCGCTGGGCAACATTACCGACTTGGCGGACTTCAACTTTGGTTCCCGCTGCCCTAACATCTGGAAGAACAACGCCTTCGTGACCGAAGACGGAAATGTAGGGTGCATCCGATAGGAAGCCAGCTGCTTAGCAGCGATTCAAACTGGTACAAAGGATTCCACAAAAGAGAGTGAAGCAGGGCGGGTTAGCGAAGCGTAACCTACCTATCCCTTTTACCCACGGGGTGGACTTCATAGGCCATGTGATCTATCCAGACAGCTACAAAAAACGGATCGGCGTCGTAACATGGTGAATAGTCGATGCCGCTGAAAGAGGCTGGAGTAGTGAGGAACAAAGAGACATCGATCTCTTAACTCAGTCGAAACTTAGACTTGTTATCATGGAAAACACACAACTCAATTTCGTCGATCACGAAAAATTCTTCGATTGTGTCCATTGTGGACTGTGTCTCTCTTTTTGCCCGACCTACGTTGAATTAGGCACGGAGATGGATTCCCCGCGAGGGCGTATCGCGACCATGCGGGCGCTGCAAGAGGGACGGATTCCCCTTGACGCCGAGGTCGTTCGTCATTTGGATTTGTGCTTGGGTTGTCGTGCGTGTGAAACTGCCTGTCCTTCTGGCGTACACTATGGTGAATTGATCGAAGGGGCGAGGCCTTATATCGAACAGCATTATCAACGTCCACTCTTAGAGCGTCTTAAACGCAGAGCAATCAACAAGTTGTTTCCCAGTTCCGCCGGCACGCGCGTGTTAGCGTTGCTCTTGAAGACCGGGGCAGCACTCGGACTGGGACAACTAGCGCGACGGCAAAAGCTCCCTAAGCAGTTGCGCTATTGGTTTGGTCTGCTGCCAGAGCCAGGCAGCGTCACTTCCACGACGTTATTGGAGCGGTATCCAGCCATTGGCGAGCAGCGATACACGGTCGCGCTGTTATCCGGTTGCGTGATGCCGGTGGTCTTTGGCGCGACCAACGAAGCGACGGTCAAAGTGCTGCGCCATAATGGGTGTGAAGTTCTTGTCCCACGAGCACAAGGGTGCTGCGGGGCGTTGCTCTTGCACAATGGGGACAAGTCGACGGCGCTCGCTCTCGCGCGTAAGAATATCGAGGTGTTCAGCCGCCTAGAACTTGACGCGTTGATTATTAACGCGGCAGGTTGCGGCGCCATGATGAAAGAGTACGGCGAACTGTTTAAGGATGATCCTACGTATCACGAGAAAGCTAAACGCCTCGTTGCCAAGATGAAAGACGTGACCGAGTTCTTAGGGAGCATTCCGCTGAAACCGCCGACTCGGGAGGTGCGAGCGAAAGTCACCTATCACGACGCGTGTCACCTGGCGCATGGACAGAATGTCCGCGAGCAGCCGCGGGCGTTGCTTCGGACCATTCCGGGCTTACAAATCGTCGAGCTGAACGAGTCAGATTGGTGCTGTGGCAGCGCCGGGACCTACAACCTTACCGAACCAGAAATGGCGCATCGTCTCTTGAATCGGAAAGTTGGCAACATTGAAGCTACCTCGGCTGACCTTGTCGTGTCCGGGAATCCGGGCTGCTTGATGCAGATCCGCGCTGGTCTTCAACAGCGCGGGTTACCAATCAAAGCCCTGCACACCGTTGATCTGCTTGCCGAGGCTTATGAAGAGTCAACATAAACAGCGAGGAGCTTCCTCGCAGGAGGGAAAGAGAGTACAAAGGTTGTACTGAAGTCGTGCTCATGAGAATTGACGAATGGGATTCTAGAAAAATCTCCCTTCGGCGGTATAGCAATGAGTGACTCTAAGGACGATCCTACAGAGCAGAGAAAAGCTGAAGAGCGAGACGCGCAACTCGCAGCCATCGTCCAATCCTCCAACGACGCTATCATTTCTGAGACCCTAAGCGGGATCATTACCAGCTGGAACCCGGCAGCGCAGCGTATGTACGGCTATAGCGCTGCAGAAGCGGTAGGGCAGTCAATTTGTCTTATTGTTCCTCCGGAGCGCACCGATGAGTTACGGAACATTTTGCAGAAAGTCGGTCGTGGTGAGCCCCTAGAACATTTAGAGACCATACGCCAGCGCAAAGATGGGACGCGGTTCAATGTTTCGGTGACCATTTCTCCTATCAAAGACAGTACGGGCCAGATTATCGGGGCCTCCGCCATCGCGCGCGACCTTAGCGAACACGAGCGTCTTGAGGCGACGTTGCGCGAATATGAAGAATACTTGCTTGCTCAGCAACGGGGCGAAACTGAACGCGTCGAAGCCGAACTTGCCCTTGTTCGTAAGCAGCTCGTGCGACAAGCCCGCTTCGCAGCGATTGGACAAATCTCAGCTAGTATCGCGCACGACTTGCGCAACCCCCTAAGCGCGATTCGCAATGCAGCATATTTGCTCAAACGGCGCACGCCAGCGACAGAACCTAAATTGCTACATTATCTACAGATTATAGATGAGGAAGTGGCCAGCTCCGAAAAGATCATTAATGATCTGATGGAAATGACGAGTGCGAAGGAGCCGGAGAAACAAGCCGTTGATCTCGAAAATTTGGTTCAGGATCTTTGTCCTCGCCTTGCGCTGCCCACTGGCGTGCAATGCCAATGGATCTGTACGCCCTCGCCTTTTCTCGTCTGGGCTGACCCCAACCAATTGCGGCAGGTCTTCAGTAATTTGCTGCTCAACGCTGCACAAGCGATGAAGGAGCAGGGAATTATTGAGGTGCGGGCGATGCGCCAAGATGGGTGGGATGTCCTCACGGTCAGCGACACTGGACCGGGCATCGCCCCAGAGCATCTCGATCATATTTTTGAGCCGTTGTTTACGACGAAAGCAAAAGGCGTCGGTTTGGGGCTAACGATTTGCAGACAGATCGTTGAGCGTCACGGCGGCGTGATTGAAGCATTGCTGCCAAGAGGAAGCGGCGCGATTTTTTGCTTGCGTTTGCCTCACCTGTAGGTCGAAGCTCAACCGACGGAGGGTGGAGTCTGAAACATTCAAGAGGGTAGGGTCATGCCACAACCTATGCGGATTCTCATTGTAGACGATGAAAAAAACCTCCGTTTCACCTTGGCTGAGATCCTTCAAGAAGAGGGGTATGAGGTCAGCTCGGCGGCCACAGGTGAAGAGGCCCTCGCGATGAGTCAACAGCACCACTACGACGTTGTTTTGCTGGATGTTCGCATGCCAGGAATGGACGGCTTTGAAGTATTTCGTGAACTTCGGCGGCGTCATGATATGGTCCGGGTGATACTGATGAGCGCGTTCGCGATTGATGACTTGAAGCGTGCTGCGCTCGATGAAGGGGCCATTGCATTTTTGGAGAAACCCTTAGACATACAGAAGGTCGTTGCACTGATCGGGGAAGTAACGGAGACAGCTATTTTGGTTGTTGAACCGGACGAAACTTCAGCCTCATCCGTGCAGAAAGCGCTGAGAGAGCATCATTATCGTGTGACAGTAGTGAACACAGCCCATGACGCTTTGGAACTCGTCGAGCAGATCTACTTTGATATTATCCTTATTGACGCCGCTTTGCCCGTCATGAATGGATTGGAGTTGTATTTAGCGATCAAGAAGATTACACCTCGCGCCGTTGCTGTCATGGTGACTGGCCTGGAAGAGGAATTTGAAAGAATTGCGCAAGAGGCGGTGCGGCAGACCGCTTATACAATTTTGAAGAAACCGCTTGAAATCGATCCCCTGCTGAGCATGTTGGACCGTATTCGTGGACAGCAGGTGTCAGGTGAAATCCGGAAGCCGCCGTTGTCAACCTCTTGAACACGAGCCAAAACGAGAAGAGCTGTTTTGATTGTAGGGATGGTACAATTGTTAGAAGCGACGGATCACAACAGAGAACAAGGTGAAAGACGAGCCCGCCTTACGCCGGTGTTGATCGTCGAAGATGAACTTCGACAACTCAATCTGCTTGTCGACATTGTCGAGGCCGAGGGTTTTGTCGCGACTGGTTGCCACACTGCAACTGAAGCCTTGGATCTCGTGCGACGCGAACATTTCGCTATCGCGATTATTGATTTTCGTCTTCCGGATCTGAACGGCGCTCAATTGCTGGGACAGTTACGGTTACTAGACGACGCTCTCCGAGTGATCATCAATACCGGGTACGGTTCATTGAGTTCAGCAAAGGATGCAGTCAATTTGGGGGCGTTTGCTTATGTTGAAAAGGCTGACGATCCGGATGAACTCGCACGCCACCTCCATCGCGCCCAGGCTGCATATTTGAGCCAATACACCAAAACACTGGAGACCGTTGTTGCCGAACGTACGGCAGAGTTACACCGGAGCGAAGAGCGTTTTCGGTTCATTGCGGAAACCACGAGCGACTCTCTCTATGATTGGGATATTGTGACTGGACAGTCATGGCGCAACGACGCTCATGCGCGGCTTTTGGGGTTGCCCCCAACAAAAACAGGCCCTTTTGATTGGTGGGTACAGCATATTCATCCTGAGGACCGAGAGACTGTAACAGCGGAATTTTCCGCTGCCCTCAACAGCCAGGCCTATGTGTGGAAGCAGGAGTATCGTCTGCTGCGAGCCGATGGCAGCTGGGTGTACGTGCTCGATCAGAGCAAAATTCTCAGAAACTCTCTTGGCGTTCCCATACGTGTAGTGGGTGCTCTAACCGACATCACCGACCGCCGAAAGATGGAAGATGAATTGCGCGCGAATGAGGCCCGTTTTCGCGCCCTCTTCGAACAGGTCACAGTTGGTATGTCGCACGTGAGGCTGGACGGACGTTTTCTCCTCGTCAATCAAAAACTTTGCAGTATTCTTGGTTATACACAGGAAGAGCTGTTGCAGTTCTCGTATCAAGAACTTACGCATCCTGATGATCTTGAGGCTGAGACAAGACAACTACAACGTCTGCGCCAGGGAGAACTGCGAGAATTCTCTCGAGAAAAACGCGCTATCCGCAAAGATGGTTCGATAGTGGGGATCCATATAACAAGCTCCCTCATCTATGACGCTAATGACGTTCCTCTCTATTATGTTGACATCGTCGAAGACATTTCTGCACGGAAGCAACTCGAGGAAACCCAGAGCCGATTGCTTGCTATTCTTGAAGCCACAAGCGATCTTGTAGTAACAACGAGTGTAGATGGACGCGTCCTGTACATGAATCAGGCTACACGGGAGCTTCTGGGCCTTGCGCCAGGCGCGGAAGTCTCATCATGGAAAGTCCCTTTTGGGTATGCACGTGGTGCGGAGGAACTCATTATGAAGCAGGCTCTTCCTTTTGCCGTGCGTAATGGCTCCTGGCTTGGCGAAGTCGTCTTCGTCAACGTTGCAGGTCAGGAAATTCCCGCTTCGCAAATGATCATCGCCCACAAAGCCGCGGACGGAACTGTCGAATACTTTTCGACGCTTGCGCGAGATATTCGCGCGCAGAAGCGAGCGGAAGAAGAATTACAGGCTCTTCCTCGGCAATTATTGTACGTGCAGGAAAATGAACGTCGTCGTATCGCCCACGAACTACATGATGAAATCGGTCAGGTGCTCACAGCCATTAAGATCAATTTGCAGACGATCCAACGTACTCCGGAGATGCTTGCGGCCCGGATGGGAGAAAGTATCAATCTTGTTGAAAATGCATTGCAACAAGTCCGGACCCTTTCATTAGATTTGCGTCCGCCAATGCTCGACGATCTGGGGCTTGTCGCTACGCTGCGTTGGTACCTTGATCAACAAGCGCAGCGGTCGACGTTCTCTGTGCATCTGATGGCCGATCTCAAAACTGGACGTCTTTCGCCGGAGATTGAGATCACCTGCTTTCGTATTGTGCAGGAAGCCGTGACTAACATCTTGCGACACGCGCGCGCACAGCATATCCACGTGGTCGTGCAACAAGAGAACGACATGCTCCAATTACAAATCTGGAATGATGGCGAACCCTTCGATGTAGAGGACGCGAGATCGCGTGCTCTGCATGGTCGAAGTGTAGGAATTACAGGCATGCAGGAGCGTGCACAGTTGATGGGTGGGCGCGTAGAGATTACCTCCCATGCCGAATACGGAACGGAGGTGCGTGTGTGGCTTCCTCTGGAGAGAAAAGGAGGGCTTAATGGCGTCAGTACGCATATTACTGGCGGATGACCACGCACTCGTTCGGGCAGGGATTCGTGCGCTCTTGCAAACGATGCCTGATGTTCAAGTCGTTGCGGAAGCGGATGATGGACGTGAGGCCGTGAGCTTAGCGAAAAAGCTGTACCCAGACCTCGTGCTCATGGATATTGCCATGCGTGGTTTAAATGGGCTGGAAGCAACCGCTCTTCTCCGGAAAGAGACGCCCGCCGCTCGGGTCGTTATCTTATCGATGCACGGGAACAATGAGCATGTGTCACAGGCGTTACACGTGGGCGCTGCTGGGTATCTGCTGAAAGATTCAGCGGTCCCGGAATTGGAACTGGCGGTAAAGTCGGTCATGCGTGGGGAAACGTATCTGAGCCCAGCTGTGGCTACGCACGTGGTGTCGTACGTCCGACGAGCTGAAGCTGGAGGAGTTAATGGCAGTAGCGGCAGAGGGCAGGCGGGAGAACTGTTGTCATCGCGCCAACGCGAGGTGTTACAGCTCATTGCCGAAGGTCGCACCACCAAAGAAATCGCTTCGTTGTTACATCTCAGCGTCAAAACAGTCGAAACACATCGGACCCAACTGATGGACCGGTTGGATATCCATGACATCGCTGGTCTCGTGCGCTATGCGATTCGCACAGGCTTAGTCACTCCAGAGTACTGAATGAAAATGCGCGGATGTGACTCGTCCCTTGTGGACGGCCGACAGGTTCTTTCTCATCGATACCCGAGAAATGCTCAGGTCTTTACCTGAGCCTTTTTCAGGTTTTTCCCCTTTACTTTTTCCTCCTTTTTCCGGATTTCTCCGGTGTGTATATTTCCGTACACTAAACATGGGGGGAACAGCATGTCTTCGCTGCGGGTTCTTTTAGTAGATGACCATCCTGGGTTTCTTGAAGCCGCACGATGTTCTTTAGCCGAGTGTCCGGAGGTCGCGTCTGTGTTCGGGGTGAGTTCGAGGAGTGCAGCGCTCAAGCACGCCGCCACTCAACAGCCGCACGTGGTGCTGATAGGGCTCTCTTTTTCCCGGCGCGAGGGGTTCTCCCTGGTGGAGTCCCTCAAAGACCAGCCGAACGCGCCTTATGTCGTCCTTTTAGGTCTGGACGATTCTTCCGCCTATCGCATAGCCGCTGAAGCTGCGGGCGCAGACGGTTTCCTTTGTAAAGAAAATTTCAGTACGGAAGTCCTATCCTTATTAAAACGCTTGTTTCTCGATTCTCCGCCAAGCAAGGCGGACGCAAGCAGGAGAGGAGTTGCGGTGAGGAGAAAGAAGTTGCGTTTGTCTGTTGCCGATCAACGAATAAGAGCTGCCGTCTCGCGTGATCACGCAGCATTCTACGACCAAGGGCTGGCCAATCATCTGCCGGTTGGGGTGTATCAATTAGTATCATCTGGACGCCTGCAGATGGTCAACCCTGCCCTGCGCTGCATGTTAGGATATGGAAAAGAGCAGTCTTTGCTCACGGTCTCTTTCTCTGATTGGTTCTTTTGGGGCGGCGATTACGAACGCTGTTGGCAGGCGCTGGAACGAGAAGAAATCGTCGATGGTCTGGAAATGGAATTCCGACGGAGAGATGGGGCCAGCCTTTGGGTGCGTCATAGCCTGCGAACCGTTCGGAATGAGCAGCGGGAGGTAGAATATTATGAAGGCGTGATCGAAGATATTTCTACCCAAAAACGCGTGGAACACGCTATGCGTCAGAGCGAGGAACGCCTCCGCGCGATCTTTGAGAAGGCGGCGGTTGGCATCAGTTTTGTGGATGAAGAAGGTAACATTATTGAAAGCAATGAAGCTTTGCTGGAAATGCTCGGCTATAGCGCGGAAGAATTGCAGCACAAGGGATTTGTTGAGGTCACTTATCCTAGTGATCGTGAGCTCGCTTTAGATTCGTACGTGGATCTCGTGATTGGAGAGCGCGACCATTACCAAATTGAGAAACGCTACGTACGGAAAAATGGGGAGATATTTTGGGGACGGTTGACTGTTTCGAAAATTAGCAGCGGTGATGCGAAAGGATTTGCCGTTGGGATGGTGGAAGACATTACCAAACGGAAGCAAGCAGAGGAGGCAGCGGAAAGAGAAAAACAGGCCTTGGCGCATTTAGCGGAAGACAACGTACAGCTCCGAGAGTGGGCAGAGCAAGCGACTCAGCTCAAGAACGAATTCTTAGGGACGATTTCGCATGAGTTGCGCACCCCACTGCATATTATTCTTGGATATTTGGGGCTGACGCTTGAGGGAGACTTTGGGCCGCTGTCACCGGAGCAACACAAAACGCTCTCGCTTGTGACAAACAATGCTGAACATCTCCATCGTCTCATCAATGGTCTGCTTGATGTCAGTCAATTAGAGACGCGACAAAACCGTGTTGAGGACAATATCGTCGACGCTCTTGCCTTGCGAAAAGAACTTGTCGAGGAATTCGTGTTAATTTTGCGTGAGAAGCCGACGGTCAGTCTGATATGGAATCAAGACTCAGAGCCGGTGATTTTTCACACTGATCGGGTAAAGTGCAAAATTATTCTCAGAAATCTACTTCACAATGCTATCAAGTTTACTAACAAGGGAACTGTACGGGTGGAGGTTGTACGTCGAGATGGCGGGATCCAATTTTGTGTGACGGATACTGGTGTCGGCATTCCCTCCGAGTTGCAGCAGGTGATTTTTGAGATGTTTCGACAGGGAGATAGATCGTCTCGTTCTGTTGAAGGGTTAGGGTTAGGACTCTACATCTCTCGTCGTCTGATCGTTTTGCTGCAGGGCACGTTAACGGTCAAAAGCGAGGTAGGAAAAGGGTCGACCTTTTGTTTATGGATTCCGGATAGAACGGAGGGCGGCAGTTCCGTGTGTTAATAGCGTTAGCGTCTTTTGGAACAGGAAGAGGGATGTGCATGCACACATCCCTTTGTCCAAACAAAAAGGTTACTCCATGCGATAGAGCCGTTTGGCGTTGTCAAATACGATCTTCTGTGTCACCTCGGCTGGCACTTTGGCGAAGTCCTTCTTAATCACTTCGAGTGAATTCGGCCACGTAGAATCGGTGTGAGGGAAGTCAGAGGCCCACATATAATTATCCGCGCCGAAGAAATCCCACGTCGATGGACCGATCGGATCATCCTGGAAGGTGGCGTACAGATTCCGTTTCATGTATTCGCTTGGCGGCATCGGGAGCGGTTCTTTATTGAAGAAGCGGAACTTTTCCCAGGCGTGATCCGCACGATACATGAAGTGCGGCAACCAGCCGCTGTCATTTTCAGCAGACACAATGATCAACTTCGGGAAACGCTCCAGCACGCCGCCAAACAGAATGTCGATGATTGATTGCTGCACTTCATGGATTAAGCGCATGTAGCCGGCTTCAGTGCCGCCGGGGCGTCGTTCACGCTGAGGCTTGGCCTCTCCCGTCGCCTTTTTCTCCTGGTTCCCTTTTTTGCTGGTGACTACGTGTAAGCTGACCGGCATCTGTAGATCTTGTGCTGCAGCCCAGAACGGATTGTATTCTGCCCCGCTGTACGGATGCTCGCGCGGCGGAGAGCCCCATATCATGACTCCGCGCATCCCCATCTTCGCGCAACGTCCAAGTTCTTTGACTCCGGCTTGAATATCTTCGAGCGAGATCAGTGCGATCCCGAACAGCCGTTTCGGATTATGGCTGCAAAATTCAGCGACCCAATCGTTGTAAGCGCCGAAGCAG
>CAZUFQ010000137.1:0-11049 GCA_964618735.1 uncultured Enterobacteriaceae bacterium | reverse complement strand
CCGTGCGTCGCTACGCAACCCAGGGCACCGGAGCGGACTTGGCAGGAACTGTGGCTGCAGATGGGAGTGGTTATCGCGCAGTCGGCTAGCAGAGGTGTTGTGCCCGAGGTCGAGCAGGCCCTCCTACGCGCCCATGCTCTCTGCCAAGAGATTGGGGAAACCTCTGAACTCGTTCCCGTTTTGATCGGACTCTGGGCATTTTATTTTGCCCGCGGGGAGCAGCGGACGGCTCGGCAATTAGCAGAGCAAGCTTTCCGCCTCGCCCACGACACGCGCGAGGCCACATTGCTCGGCGTAGCACAGGCGAATCTACAGACTACTCTGTACTTTCAGGGCGAGCTCGCAGCAGCGCGGGTCAATGGCGAGCGGGCCCTAACTCAGTTTGCGTCCTCGCCGCCCCTTCCCCTGGTGTTCAATTACGGCGTTGACCCGGAGGCGCGCGCCCGGGGCTACGCCGCCGCGATCCTGCAGGCTCTGGGCTATGCGGACCGAGCCCGAGAACAGAGTCGCGCCGCGCTCGCCCTAGCGCAAGAACTTGCGCAGATATTTACGACTGTGACGATTCTGAATTTTGTCGCAAACCTGTGTGGAGCCTACGGGGAGTGGTCGGTCATGCAAGCCCGAGCCACGGAACTGATAGACCTCGCTCTCGCCCATAACTTGCCGTTTTGGTGGGCATCGGGCATGTGTAGTCAGGGCATCGCCTTGACGCAGCAGGGAAGCAACGCAGAAGGCATCGGGCAGATTCAGCAAGGTCTGGCGGTGCACCGCGCCGCTGGCGCTACTGTAGCGATCGCGCGAACTCTGGGATGGCTGGCCGAGGCGTATGGACAGATGGGGCAGATCAACGAAGCGTTTCAGGTGCTTGAGGAGGCATTTGCGGCGGTCAAGGAAAGTGACGAGCGCATATGGGAGGCAGAGTTGTATCGCCGCAAAGGGGAACTACTTCTAAACGCAGAATTCAGAATGATGAATAATGAACAGAAGACAAAAACACAGGAGAACGAGTCTGCTTTCCTTCATCGTTCATCGTTTAGCGTTCCTCATTCCGAAGAGGCCGAAGCGTGTTTTCTCAAAGCCATTGAGATTGCCCGGCAGCAACAGGCGAAATTTTGGGAGCTGCGGGCGACTATGAGCCTTGCTCGGCTGTGGCAAAGGCAGGGCAAGACTCATGCAGCATGGAATACGTTATCCGAAATCTATAACTGGTTCACCGAAGGGTTTGATACGGCAGACTTACAGGAGGCCAGGGCGCTGTTAGAAACTTTGAGACATAAATGAGCCTGCCTTGTCTCGCTCCTGACGGGCTTATTGCTTACATTCGAGAAAAATAACAGGCGGATGAGCGAGAAATTCGGCCCAATACTGCCGTTCCGTGGCATCTCCGATCTCAGGGGAGAGTTCCGGATCGCGCCATGTCACCTGCTGAAACCCGGCGGTTCGCAAGACTGCTTCATGCGTTGCGACGCTCAGGTGGTAGTTGGTAATTGCGAAGGATTCGTTCTCCAGAAAGAAAACGTAGTCTACTGGGGTTCCCTCTCTTAACAGTCCGGGGGCGCGCTTGATGAACCCATATTTGTGCGTCGATGCAAAGTGCTCTAGGGCATGCCGCGGATTGTTATTTACCGTCACGAATCGACCCCCGGGCTTCAGATGGCGGATGATCGCTATCCCCATTTCCAGCAACTCGGCAGCGGTCTGCGCATAATTGAGCAGATAGGCCGCCACGACTACATCAAAAGTCTCGTCGAGTGCGAGTTGTTTGACATCGTGGACAATGTAGTCAATGCCTAATGGGGTACGTTCCTCCTCCCGGCGCGCCAGCTCTATCATCCCAGGCGAGAGATCCACCCCAACCACGCGGGCAGCCCCGCGCCGCTTGATGAACCGGGTATAAAACCCTTCGCCGCACGCCAGGTCGAGCACGGTCTTGCCGCTCACGTCGCCGAGCAGTGTGAAGAGCGTGTGGTGTTCCAGGTGCAGCCGCCACGGCTGTTGCTTGGCGCGCTTGTATTCCTCCGCAATGTCGTCATAGTTTGTTGTCATGTCTACCTCCTTGCTGTGGGGAAGAACCCCGGAAGATACAGAACAAACCGTGCGCCAGCGCTAATCTTTCCTCATAACATACGCGTCCAGAACTCATTGAGCCGCGCTTTGCAGCCAGCGGAGAGTTCTGCGTCGTGCTCCCGCAGACAATGCACCATCGCGCGTTTATTGCCTTGCTCTACTGTACTGCATAGCGTCATCGCGTCCTGTGCACAAGGTTCATGCGCGAAGGTCTGCAAGCGTGCTTTACAGGCGTCGGAAAGATCTGCTTCGTGATCCTTGAGGCACTGCATCATGCCATTGCGGTTGTCTGGTGCGAGGTCTTTGCAGAGCCGCTGCACATCCGCCAGGCAAGGGCGATCCTGGGCAAGGGCTGGCTGCATCGAGGGTAAAACTGCGGGCATAATGGCAAGCGCGGAAAAAAGAACAAGGACAGAGAACCTTTGCCGCGGACTTCCTGTTGATAGTGCGCCTTTCTTCATAAGAGCCTCCGTGTGGCGGTCTGAGATGCGTAAAGGAGTCAGTTAGCGATGATCCAATTCAAGTCGCTGGTGTCGGTGACGATGGTATTGCCATTGGTGATGAGAGTGCAACTCGGCGGCAGTGGGGGCGGCGGGACTTTAGGGTTCTGCCATTGGGCGTTGGAGCACGACCCATCTGCGTTCGTCCCAATATTGCTGTCCGGACATACATTGGTGCTATTGGTTCCCGGGAGCCCCGTGTTCTGCTTGGTCGCGAACTTGACACACCCAGGCGTGCACGGCTGCCCGAAGCTGCCATTGACCGTACAGAGCTGTGCTACGGTATACCCGGGAAAGGCCAGATGGGTGGCCGTATCGAGTTGGGCCAGCAGGATCTGTCCCGTGCTGTGGGTCAGATCCACGATCGCGCTAGTGAAGTTGGCTCCGGTAATGGTGGCGTTGGTAAAGGTGGCCCCTTGCAGCATGGCTCCCGTGAAATCCGTGCGCTTGCCGGTGCTCGGGTCCTGGCTGAGATTAGTGTTGGTGAAATGGCTACCCGCCAGCCAGGAGTTAGAGAAGTCGGCGCTTTGAGGCGTGGAGCCGCTAAAGTCGACGCCATCAAGATAGGCGCCGGTGAAGACGGCGTTGTTGAGGTGGGCGTTGACTGCACTCGCGCACGATAGAAAGCCACTCGCCGCGGCTGAATTACAGGAGGAGGTTGGGGAGGTACTGTAGAAGTTGGCGTTCTTTAGACTGGCTCCGGTGAGGTCGGCTTGGGCAAGATTGACATTGCGCAGGAAGACGCTTTGCAGGGTGGCGGAGACCTTGGTGGTCTGGGTTTGGTTGAGGTTGGCGCTGAAGAGGTTGGCGCCGTCGAGGTTAGCAAAGTCGAGGTGCGCCCCCTGGAGAATCGCATTGGCCAAGTTGACCTTTTTGAGGCTCGCTGAGGTCAAAGAGGTTTCGATCAACTGAGTACAGACCGAACCACTAGCGGTGGAGGCGCAGCTCAGGTTCGCTCCATCGAGCTGAACTTGAAGCAGAGAGGCCTGATTAAGGATCACCCCAGAGAGATTCAGGGGGCTGGCTGTTGTCGAGAGAGTGGCTCCGGTAATGTTGTTGATCTTGGCGCCGGTCAGATTGAAGTATCGCCATTGGGTAAGGGGGAAAGAGTTCACGTTGAACGCAGCGTCCGTGAGGTTCACCCGGCAGGAGAAATCAGTTGTCACAATTGGTGTGATGATGTTGCTAAACTGAAATGTCGCTGAAGAAAGGTCCGCCCCGGAAAAATTTGTGCACCGGACAACGGAGCCGAGGAAGTTGGTGTTGGTCAGAATCGTGTTGGCGCCGGTGAGGTTCGTGTTATCCAGACTGGCGGATTGTAGGATGGTGTTGGTGAGGTTGGCGCCAGTAAAGGTGCTGCCCTGAAAGCGTCCGCCAGCGAGATTCAAGCCGCTGAGATCCAGCCCGGACAAGTCACAGTTCAGGCAGGTATCGGTGGCGACGAGAAAGGTTCGGTATGGAGTGATTACCAAGGACGACGCCGTGCCGCCGCCGAGTGGAGTATTACTGAGACAGGGGATATCCTCAGCAACGATCTGCTCTTGCCCGCTCGAGTTTGCTCCGGCAAACAAGACCGCTTGGGTCTGGGGGCCCACCTTGACGGACCCAAACGTATTATCGATTGAAGTAAAGAAAATCGTATAGGAAGCAAAATTGAGGATAGGAGTGGTAAAATCCCACGTTCCAGCGCTCGTATCATAATTGCACCCTCGGTATAGCGCGACCTCTCCAGGTTGGAGGGTGGGCGCGGGGGAACCAGACAGGTAATACTTGAGATGGATGGTAAATACGGTAGGCGGAGTCCCTGGATCAGCCCAATGTAAAGCATGATCTGTGCCCAGGATGATAGGATAGAGACTGCCGCCAAAATTCGCCGCCAGGGTAAATTGCCCGTTGCCCAGATCGGTCAGACTGAACGGAGTCGGGGTTTTCGTGGCATAGAGTGTGGTGTCCGTGTTTGATGGACCAGAAGAAGAGAAATATCCTACTATACCAAATAGACTATTCTCCAGTGTGACATTGCCGCTACCATCCGGGCAAATATTCCACCCAAAGGACACCTCTGCTGTCGCCGTGGTTTGGATTTTATTGTTAGCGGTGAAAATAGGGTTCACAAACATGCCGTCCGGGGTAGTAAACGTAAACAAAGGGTTATTAAAGGAGTTCGAATCACACGGACTAGGGAAGCTGCTGAGCGTGTCTCCGAGCTGCGGGCCTCCAAGCCCGCTCCCGATCCGCGCACCGCTTTTGAAACGCGGGACATGGATGAAGGCCTTCTCGCCGTCAACCCCAATGTTCTTGCCGTCATGCCGCACCTGCAACCGATAGAAACCCGCTACAATCTCGCGCGTCTGGCATTTGTGGCTTCGCTTGAGCTGGACCACTGGAGCGGCGCTTCCTACTCGGACCAGCTCAAAGGACTCCAAAAAAGGCTCTCGCTTGGGGAGACAAAAGGTATACGTAGCGGTCTCGGGAAAGATGTAGGGGATAGCATGGTCAATAAAGCGCTGATGCTTGGGGGCGCGGGCAAGGTGGAGGATGACCACGTGTTCGGGGGTGGCGCGTAGCGCAGGGTCACGGAGAAACTCTTCTTCATGATACCACAAGCGGGGCCCATCGGTGGCGGCGATGGCGGCCAGTTCGTGGGGCGTTGGACGTGGCAGCCGGGCGGCGACGCAGTGGAGCACGGGAAACGACAGGGTCGCTAGTAAGACCGCCAAGATAAAATATCCGAACCTCAGATGACATTGACTTATTTTACTTGTTTTCATAACTAAATTCTTTCTTGACAAAGAGACTATCCTCACTAATTCACGATGATCCAATTCAAGTCAGTCGTGCCGAGGGTGCAGTTAGTTGGCAGCGGGGGCGGCGGGACTTTGGGCGTCTGCCATTGAATGGTGGAGCACGACCCATCAGAGTTCATCCCGATCGCGCCATCTGGACATAAGTTGCTGCTATTGGTTCCCGGTAGCCCCGTGTTCTGCTTGGTGACGAATTCTACACACCCCAGTGTGCTCCCCGCCCACGGCGTGTAGCCGGGAAAGGCAATATGGGTGGCCGGCGCAAGTTGCGCCAGCAGGGTCTGCCCGGTGCTATGGGTGAGGTCAACGATCGCGCTGGTGAAGTTCGCTCCTGTGATCGTGGCGTTGGTAAAGGTGGTCCCTTGGAGCGCGGAGCCCGTGAAATCCGTGCGCTTGCCAGTGCTCGGGTCCTGGCTGAGATTGGCGTTGGTGAAATGGCTACCTGCCAGCCAGGCGCCGGAGAAGTCGGCGCTCTGAGGCGTGGAGCCGCTAAAGTCGACGCCATCGAGATAGGCGGCGGTGAACACGGCGTTGTTCAGCTTCGCGTTGACCGCGCTGGCGCAGGAGGTGGTAACGCCGCACGCTGAGGGGTTGCAGGAGGTGGGCGTCGAGGTGCTGTAGAAGTTGGCGTTGGCCAGAGTAGCACCGGTGAGGTCGGCGTTAGAGAGGTTGACGTTGCGCAGGAAGGCACCCTGTAGGGTGGCGGAGACCTTAGAAGTGGGGGATTCGTTGAGTTTGGCGGCGCAGAGGTTGGCGCCGTCCAGGTTGGCGGAGTCGAGGTGCGCCCCCTGGAGGAGAGTATCACCCAAGTTAACTTTTTTCAGACTTGCTGAAGGCAAAGAGGTTTCGATCATCTGGGTGCAGACCGAACCACTAGGAGTGGAGGCGCAGCTCAGGTTCGCTCCATCGAGCTGGACTTGAGGCAGCGAGGCCTGATTAAAGATCACTCCAGAGAGATTCAGGGGGCTGGTTGTCGTCGAGAGAGTGGCTCCGGTAATGTTGTTGATCTTGGCGCCGGTCAGATTGAAGTAGCGCCATTGGGTGAGGGGGAAGGAGTTGAAATTAATCGTTGCCCCGGTGAGGTCCAGCCGACAGGAGAAATCGGTCGTAACAATCGGCTTTACAACGCCGCTGAATTGAAACGTTGCTGAGGAAAGGTCCGCTCCGGAAAAATTCGTGCACTGAATAATGGTTCCTAAGAGATTGGTGTTGGTAAGGATGGTGTTGACCCCAGTGAAGTTGGCGTTATTTAAACTCGCCGACTGAAAAATCGTATTCGTGAGGTTGGCGCCGGTAAAGGTGCTGCCCCGAAATTGCCCGCCCGACAAGTCTAAATCGCTGAGGTCGATGCCGGACAAGTTGCAGTTCTGGCATTCATCCGTGGCGGCAACAAGTTGTCGATCTGGTATTACTTTTAGTGATGAAGCGGTATAGTTGCCGAGCGGCGTACTGTCCAAGCACGCAATATCGGTCGCAATAAATTGAGTCGTCCCACTATAGTTTGTCTCTGCAGAAAGTGCCGCAGGAGTTCCAGGGGCGACTTGTACGGAAGCGAAGAACCCATCGAGAGAAATTCCACCAAAGAATGTAAACAGCCCGAAATTGGGAATGTTCGTATTAAAAACCCAGACGCCTTGGCTATCATCATAGTTACATACTGGAAAGAGTGCCACTTCTCCCGATTGTAAGGGAGGCAACGGTCCAGTCCAGTAAAACTTCACGGTCGTGGTGAACACAGTTGGGTTTCCGGATGTCGCCCAATGCAAGACGTTGTCCGACCCGACCACGATGGGGTAGAGTGCGCCGCCAAAATTGGCCATGAGCGTGAATTGTCCGTTGCCGAGATCCGTCAGCTTAAGCTTCAGCGGTGTTCCCGTCGTTTCGTATATGCTTGTGTCCGTACTTGGGGGACCCGAAGCGGTGAAGAACGTTGGTGAACTCTGAAGAAATCCAGGCTGTCCGAATGTATAATTACCGCTGCCATCGGGGCAGATTGACCAGGCGCCGAGAAATGTATCGCCCGGCGTTGTCTGGGTGTGTACAGCCTGACCGCTTTGCGCCGCGACAAAGAGGCCATTAGGGGCGGTAAAGGTAAACTGGGGAGCATTGAAGGTATTGGGATCGCATGAGCTGGGGAAGCTACTGAGCGTGGCTCCGAGCTGTTGACCTTGCCGTCCGCTTCCGACCCCCGCGCCCCTTTTGAAACGGGGGACATGAATGAAGGCCTTCTCGCCATCTGGCCCAATGTTCTTGCCGTCATGTCGCACCTGGAGGCGATAAAAGCCCGCCACAATTTCACGTGTCTGGCACTTGTGGCCCTGTTTGAGCTGGACCACTGGGGTAGCGCTGCCTTCAGGAGTTAATGCGAGGGTCTGCACGAAGGGCTCTTTCTTGGGAATGCAGAAGGTATAGGTAGTGGTCTCGGGAAAGATGTAGGGGATAGCGTGGTCAATAAAGCGCTGATGCTTGGGGGCGCGAGCGAGGTGGAGGATGATCACGTGTTCGGGGGCGGCGCGCAGCGCGGGGTTACGAAGGAACTCTTCTTCATGATACCAGAGCCGCTCGCCAACGGTGGCGGCAATCGCGGCCAGCTCGTGGGGGGTTGGTCGTAGCGGCTCGGCGGTGCTGTGGAGCACGGGAAACAATAGGGTCGCCAGTAAGACCGCCAGTGTGAGATATCTTGACTTCAGATTTATTTTGCTTATTTTACTTGTTTTCATAACTAAATTCTTTCTTGACAAAGAGACTATCCTCACTAATTCACGATGATCCAATTCAAGTCAGTCGTGAGGGTGGTGCAGTTGGTTGGCAATGGGGTGGGCGGCGTCCTGGGCGATTGCCATTGGGTTGTGGAGCAGGCCCCGCCATCGGCGCCGACAGCGCCATCGGGACACAAGTTGCTCGTATTCGTGGCCGGTACACCCGTGATCTGCGCAGTAGAGAACTCCACACAGCCCAGCGTGCTCCCTATCCAGGGCGTGTAGCCGGGAAAGGCAATATGGGTGGCAGGGTTGAGCTGCACCAGGACAGTCTTCCCTTTGCTGTTGGTGAGATCGACCACAGCGCTGGTGAAGTTCGCCCCAGTGACTATAGCGTTGGTGAAGGTGGTTCCTTGCAGTAAGGCTCCGGTGAAATCCGTGCGTTTGCCCGTGGCCGGATCCTGGCTGAGATTGGCGTTGGTGAAATGGCTGCCCGCCAGCGAGGTGTTGGAGAAGTCAGCGCTTTGTGGGGTAGAGGCGCTGAAGTCCACGCCGTCAAGGTACGCGCCAGTGAAGACAACGTTATTGAGGGTAGCGTTGACCGCACTAGCGCAGGAGGACGTAAAGCCGCAGGCCGAGGGGCTACAAGAGGAGGTTGTGGCGGTAGAATAGAAGTTAGCGTTGGCCAGAAAGGCCCCCGTGAGATCGGCTTGGGAGAAGTTGACATTGCGGAGGAAGGCGCCCTGCAGCGTGGCTGAGAGCTTGGTGGTGGGGGATTCGTTCAGTTTGGCGGCGCAGAGATCAGCACTGTCCAGGTTGGCGAAGTCGAGATGCGCGCCCTGCAGGAGGGCGTCGACAAAATTGGCTTTCTTGAGACTCGCGGCAGTAAGGGCGGTCTCAAGCAACTGCGTGCACACGAGACCATTGTCAGTGGAGGCGCAACCGAAATTCGCTCCATCCAAAACGACATTCGGGAGGGAGACATAGTTGAGAATGGCTCCGGAGAGATCTAATGGGTGCGCTAGGGTGGAGAGTGTTGCCCCATTGATTCCATTGATTGTCGTACTGGTGAGAGTGAGCCAGCGCCAGTCCGACGGTAGGAACGTGTGCAGGTCCAGCGTGGCGCCGGTCAAATCCGGACGGGTCGTGAAATCGCTAACAAGCAGACCTGCAGTGGACTGAAAGTTGGTCTGCGTGAGGGCCGCGCCGCGAAAGTTTGTGTGGTCAAGGTAAGCGTCCACAAAGCTAGCGCCAGCTAATAATGTGCTGGTGTCGGGAAAATTGGCGTTATCTACACTGGCCGTCTCAAAATCGGTATTGGTAAGATTGGCGTTGGCGAACGTGCTTCCCGAAAAGATTCCGCCTGAGAGGTCTAATCCGCTGAGGTCAACACCGGACAAATTACAATTACGGCAAAGATTCGTGGCGATGATAAAGTCCCGCGAGGACGCTATCTTGATCGAGCCAAAACTATCCAGCGAGCCGGTACACGAAACGTCTTCGCCAACGTTTGCGAATGGAATCCGATAGCCTGTCTCAACGTAGAAGCTTGCGACTGTGTCAGGACCGATGCGAACAGAAACGTTTGTGGTGGATTGGTTGAGCAGATCGGTTCTCCCGAGAAAGGGGCTCTTATAGAGAAAATTCCACGCATTGCCAAGATTTCCACGCACGACCCAGGTCCCATATGTAGTGTCGTAATTGCACCCATGAAAGAGTGCAACTTCACCAGCTTGCAGTGGCGGAATGGTTGTCCCTGGCTGATAATACTTGACAGGGATGGTGAAGGTTGTCGCTGCGCCACTGGTTACCCAGTGCAGAAAATTATCGGCGCCCAGCGTAATCGGATACTGAGTGGCCGAGTTATAAGCCCACTTCATCGTGAATTGAAAGTCCCCGAGATCAGTGAGTGCATAGGGATGATGTAAGTCAGTGATGGCAAAAAGGTCGCCTGGATTGGGGAACACTGCTGCCCCGCTATAAAAGTGAAAGGCAGTGTTTGGACGGGGCAGCTGGACGGTGTAGTCGCCATTGAAATCGACACACATCTGCCAACCTCCCGTCTGGAGATCGACTGCCGTGGACGGGGCCTGCACCGTACCGTTTGCGTCCGCGCCTTGGACCACAAAGTTGCCATTGGGCGCCATGATGGTCGACAAGGCGTCACACGAGAAGCTCCCTGAAGCGCTACTAGCCAGGTTGGTGTTTCGCAGGCGTGGGACGTGGAGGAAGGCTTTCTTGCCTGCAGCCCCAATCCCCTTCGAGTTATGCTCCACCACCAGCCGATACAGCCCCGCTGCAATCGTCCGGGTTTTACACGGCGCTCCTCGCTGTACGTGCACGACCGTGTCGCCTGAGCCCTCCCGGACCAGCTCTAAGGAGCGAATGTGGGGATCTTTTTTCGGGACGCAGAAGTTGAAGGTGTCAGTCTCTGCAAAAAGATAGGGAATAATGTTGCGCACAGGCTTGCCGCCCTTCGCGCCCGGTTCTAAGTGTAGGATCACCACCTGATGCGGTCTGGCCCGTAAGAATGGATCCCGGAGAAACTCTTCTTCATGATACCAGAGCCGCTCACCGCCGGCGGCGATGGCAACCAGCTCATGGAGCGTCGGATGCCGAAGTTCCGCTCTTATAGTGCGGGGAGCACAGACAATAAAACTCGTCAATATTGTGAGGAGCAAGTGAACGAAGCGGAAGTGCCGAACCGAGGAGATGTCTGCTTTCATGGCTCTTTTCTTTTGCAAAATACGTTGTGAGCTGCTCCTCACCAAGGAGAGAGTTGTCGCGACTTCTGGGAGGGAAGTCGCGACCGGAGGTTACGGTGTCGACGGAATCCAGTGGCTCACGGACGGTTCGGTGCGGGGTGGGAGCGTGCCGTTAGGCAATTTCAACACCTGGTAATTCAAGGCGAAGAGATGACGCCAGTAGTTCGATGCCAGTTATTCCGCTTTAATGCGCGAGGTTCAGACCAGCCACGCC
>CAZUFQ010000136.1:0-11059 GCA_964618735.1 uncultured Enterobacteriaceae bacterium | reverse complement strand
TTCATTGCGTAACCCGAGACGACTAGCCGTGTGACGGACAGTTTCGGGCACGAAGTACGCGTTTTCTAAAAGCACGGCAGCAGTGTCTTCCCGTACCTCGGAATTGGAGCCGCCCATAACGCCGGCAACCGCAACCCCTCGATCCCGATCACAAATGAGCAAATCGTTCGGTGCGAGGTCGCGCTCCTGTCCATCAAGGGTGCGGATCGTACGCGTATCCCGCGCACGCCGCACGATGATTTCAGCGCCCGCGAGAGAGGGGAGGTCGAAAGCATGGAGCGGTTGCCCGCACTCAATCATCACATAGTTCGTCACATCAACGAGATTGTTGATCGCACGAATACCAACTGCCTCCAAGCGCCAGCGCATCCACGCGGGGGACGAGACTACTTGCACCCCGGTAAACACGCGCGCCGAATACCGTGGACAGAGATCCGGATCGTCAATCCGGACCCGCGCTTGTTCCGCTATTGTAGGACCTCGCTCTCGTACACGCGGGGTATTGGCTTTGAATGGGGAGCCAGTGAGCGCTGCTATTTCTCGCGCCAACCCGACGACGCTTAAACAATCCCCACGGTTCGCCGTTACTGCAATGTCAACAATAGTGTCACGTAAATGAAGAAAAACGTAGAGTGGAGATCCTAAGGGCGCTTCAGGAGGAAGAATGAGCAGGCCGCTATGATCCTCAGAAACACCAAGTTCCTGTTCAGAACACAACATGCCGCAAGACAGCTGCCCACGGATTTCCGTCCGTTCAACCTGGCGTCCATCCGGCAGTGTTACTCCTTCTGGGGCAAGGGCGACCCGGTCGCCAGCTTTCATATTCGTTGCGCCACACACAATGGGAATAGCTCCACCGCCAGTCGTTACATGACAAATCACGAGATGGTCCGATTGCGGATGGGGAACGATCTGAGTGATCTGCGCAATCGTAATGGGCGTGTCCCCTTGTTCACTAACGCCTTCGACCTCAAAGCCCGCCATAGCTAAACGGTCTGCAAGACGGTTGAGCGGCAGGTCTATCGAGACAAACTCCCAAAGCCAGTTCAGTGTGACTTTCATTCAAAATTGCCGCAGGAAACGCAAGTCGTTTGCATAGAGTAACCGAATGTCGTCTATCCCATATCTAAGCATGGTAATACGGTCGATCCCCATCCCAAACGCAAAGCCTGAGTAAATTTCTGGATCATAGCCAACCGCACGGAACACATTTGGGTGCACCATGCCGGAACCCAAGACCTCGAGCCAGCCGCTGCCTTTACACACTGGGCAATGTTGTTCGTGGCCGCCACAAAGCACACACCCCATGTCTACTTCCGCACTTGGTTCGGTAAAAGGGAAATAACTGGGACGAAAACGAACCGGTGTAGCCTTACCAAACAACGTATGCACGAAGGCAGTCAACACGCCTTTGAGGTGGGCAAAGCAAATATCTTTTCCAACCATTAAGCCTTCGAGCTGCATAAACATCGGTGAATGTGTGACGTCATCGTCACAACGGTACACACTCCCTGGAACCACAATCTGAATTGGCGGCTGACGACTTTCCATCACACGGATTTGCACCGGAGAGGTGTGGGTGCGGAGCACAATTTTCGGCTCTACGAAGAACGTGTCCTGCATTTCCCTCGCCGGATGATCTTCGGGAATGTTAAGGGCAGCGAAATTATGGTAATCGTCCTCAATGTCCGGCCCGCGAGCGACTTCAAACCCCAGGGTAGTAAAAATGGCGATCGTTTCATCAAGCGTTTGCAGGAGCGGATGTAACGATCCACGCGGTCGCTTTGCGCCTGGCTCAGTAACATCAATGCGTTCCGCCGCCAGACTGCGGGCTCGCTGTTCTTCAGTGATGCGGGCGCGGCGCGCGGAGATCTGTGTTTCAAAGAGATCTCTAAGCTGATTCGCTTGTTCTCCCACCGCACGTCGCTGTTCAGGCGGTAGACCGCCGAGGCTTCGGAGCACAGAGGTCAGTTCCCCTTTTTTTCCCAGCAGACGCACCCGAAACGATTCAAGGCTTACCTCATCTTGGCAAGCCTCAAGAGCTACGAGCGCCTCATCACGAATACGCGCTAAGTCATTATCCATAGGAAAAGGTCACCGATCACCATGAAAAAGAAGGACTCACTAACTGTGTCGTAAAGCAAGAGATGGAATAGTGTTCAGAAAGTGGTCTTTGTCAAAACTACCGTTCTCCATTCCCTCTTTTTGCAAAGACCTTACGCTGCAACTGCAAGCCGCTCTTTCGCCATATTTGCTACTACAGAGAAGGCTTTGGGATCATGCAGAGCCAGCGCCGCAAGAATTTTCCGATCGATGACAACGCCGGCTTGGTGGAGCCCATGAATGAGTTGGCTGTAGTTCAGACCATTCTGCCGTGCAGCTGCGTTGATGCGTACGTTCCACAGGCGGCGAAACGTACGCTTCTTCACGCGTCGATCGCGATACGCATAGACCAAGCCGCGCTCTGCCGTCTCTCTCGCTTGTCGATACTGCCGACGCCGTCCTCCAGTAAACCCTTTTGCTAATTTGAGGATCTTTTTGTGACGGCGGCGTCCTTTGAAGCCTCGTTTTGCTCGTGGCATGGGTGTGTCTCCTTACGCCCTATAAGTATGGAATCAGGCGCTTAATCGCGCTGACATTCGTTGCGTCCACCATAGCCGAGTGACGGAGATGGCGTTTTTGCTTCCGTGTTTTTGCGGAAAGCTGATGACGCAGATAGGCGCACTTTCGCTTGACCTTGCCAGTGCCTGTAATTTTGAACCGCTTCGCCGTGCCACGGCGCGTTTTTATCTTTGGCATATTGTATTACCTCGGAACCACTAAGACCGACATATTCCGTCCTTCCATGCGGGCCTGTCCATCGAGAGAACCGATATCTTGAACTTTGTCAACAACTTTGTCCAGCATCTCTCTCCCGATCTCAGGATGGGTAATTTCTCGCCCACGAAAGAGGACGGACACTTTCACACGTTGTTTCTTTTCCAGGAACCGCCTAATATGGTTGACCTTGAAGTCAAGATCATGCTCGCTTGTGCGGGAGCCGAGTTTGACTTCTTTGACCAAGACTTGCGTCTGGTTCTTACGCGACTCCTGAACTTTTTTCTTTTGCAGGTAGCGGAATTTACCGTAATCCATGATCCGGCAGACAGGCGGCGTTGCTGTGGGCGACACCTCTACCAGATCGAGTTCTTTGCCTTCCGCAAGGCGCAGTGCTTCCCCTAGAGGCATGATGCCAGACTGTTTACCATCCGCCTCAATCACTCGGACTTCACGTGCGCGGATCTGTTGATTAATCCGTACTCCTGCTTCTTTTGCTATGGCGCACCTCCTGGCACGCGCTCAGCCGCCAAACGTGCGATAAACGCTTCAACCGACAAAGGAGCAATTTTCTCCCCTTTGCGTCCGCGTGGCGCAACTGTCGCGGTGCTCACCTCTTTGTCTCCAATTACAACCATATACGGCATCTTTTGCAATTCGGCCTCGCGGATTTTATACCCAAGCTTCTCGTTCCGCAGGTCAAGTTCGCTGCGAATGCCCCTCTGCAACAACTGTCCATGCACATTCTCGGCATACTCGTTCTGCGCATCGGTGACAGTCAAAATTTTCACCTGCACAGGAGCAAGCCAGAAGGGCAGATTTCCCCCACAATGTTCCAACAAAATCGCGATAAACCGCTCAATGGAGCCGAGGACGGCCCGATGTAACATAACCGGGGTCGCAGTGTGTCCTTCCGGGGTAACATATTCCAACCCGAAACGCTCGGGCATCGCGCAGTCTATCTGGACAGTGGCTAACGTCCAAGAGCGCTCAAGCACATCGCGAAAGTCAAAACCAATCTTGGGGCCATAGAAAGCGCCTTCTCCAGGCAACACGGTCACCGTGAATCCAGCCGATTCGAGAGCACGGCTGAGAGCCGCCTCTGCGGCGTCCCACAGTTCGATCCGACCGAGAAATTTTTCCGGACGAGTCTGCAATGTCACATCAATGCGATCAAACCCGAAAACGCTGTAGACTTCTTTCGTCATGGCGACGAAACGTTCGAGTTCGTGGTCGAGCTGTTCAGGGGTGCAATAGATGTGAGCGTCGTCTTGTGCAAAGGAACGGACCCGAGTCAAACCAGACAGCACACCGGATTGTTCAAATCTGTGCAACCGACTGAAGTCGGCATAGCGAATGGGGAGGTCGCGATACGAATGTTTCCGTGAAGCGAACAGATAACAATGCCCCGGACAGTTCATTGGCTTAACGCCATATTCGCCATCCTCAACATTCATGAGAAACATGTCGTCATGAAACGCTTCATAATGTCCTGAAGTTTTCCACAAGTCAGTTTTGTAGATCAGCGGCGTAATGACCTCAGCGTAACCGTAGCGCTGGTACAGATCCCGGATATACTGGATGAGTAGGTTGTACACGATGACGCCTTTGGGATGAAAGAACGGCGAGCCAGGCGCGATCGGATGAAGAGAGAAGAGGTCGAGCGCGGGGCCAAGACGGCGATGATCCCGCAGCTTTGCTTCTTCTATACGTTTGAGGTACGCATCGAGATCTTTTTGTGAGGCCCACGCCGTGCCGTAAATGCGCTGTAACTGTTCGTTGCGAGCATCGCCTCTCCAATAAGCCCCAGCAACACTGGTTAGTTTAAAAGCGGCAATACGTCCGGTCGAGGGTACGTGCGGACCGCGGCACAGATCAACAAATTCTCCTTGACGATAAAGTGAGATCGCTTCATTCGAAGGAATACCGGCAATAATTTCTGCCTTATAGTGCTCTCCCATGTCACGGAACATTTGGACGGCGTCATCGCGCGGAATTTCTTCACGTTTGACTGGGAAGTCCTCAACGATAATCTTTTTCATCTCCGCTTCGATGCGTTCCAAATCTTCTGGCGTAAAAGCTCCTTCACGCTTGAAGTCGTAATAAAAGCCGTTCTCGATAACTGGGCCAATGGTAATTTGCACCTCGGGGAAAAGGCGTTTCACTGCTTGCGCCATGAGATGAGCAGTTGAATGTCGCAACACATCGAGTCCCTCAACAGAGGAGGGAGCAATAGGCTCGATCTCACAATCCTCCATAAGACAGCGGGAAAGATCGACGACTTTCCCGCTGACCTTCACTGCAATCGCATTCTTCACGCTCGGGAGAATGTGACGAGGGGTCGTTCCTACAGGCACGACACGCGTCTCTCCTCCAGGCAAAGTAATAGTAATATGTTGAGCGTCTGTACTCATGGAAAAACAAAAAAGGCATCCTCTTGTGATGCCTTAGTTCCTCTCCTGACCCACGGGCGGTTTATGTCGAACGATATCAATTCCCCACTTAGTAAAAAGAGGATAGGCACGGGCGGGATTGAACCGCCGACCTCTTCCGTGTCAAGGAAGCGCTCTCCCACTGGGCTACGTGCCTATGTTAATAACCGTTAACCCTCTTGCTGCCTACCAATTTTCGCCGACAGTGTCAAGAAAAAAGTTCTTTGGCTCTCTTAGGACTCACGGACGACTTGCACGGAGACGTTCACATGCACATCGCCACTAAGATGAATAGGAACCGTATGCACACCGAGCTGCTTAATGGGCTCGGTGAGAATAATTTTACGCCGTTCAAT
Organism: uncultured Enterobacteriaceae bacterium; assembly: GCA_964618735.1. Classification (GTDB taxonomy): domain Bacteria; phylum Desulfobacterota; class Binatia; order Bin18; family Bin18; genus SYOC01. The sequence goes on along the minus strand of CAZUFQ010000136.1, from coordinate 5,454 downwards.
CGTAACACCCTGGGCCTGAATCGCTCGTTCGATATCTTGGTTAGTGATGGAACCGAAAAGCCGATCCTCTTCACCGGCGCGGGCAGGAATAATCAAAGTGAGAGCAGCAATTTTATCACCTAAAGACTGTGCCTCTTTTTGCGTACGTTCTCTTTTTGCAGCGGTGAGCCTTTTCTGATGTTCAAGCACGCGCAGATTGCGATTGTCTGCGACGAGCGCCAATCCTCGCGGCAGCAGGTAGTTGCGACCAAAACCGTCCCGAACTTTTACGACTTCACCGATGCGCCCAACATTGGGCACGTCTTCTTGCAGAATGACTTCCATAACGGTCCTTCTTTACGGAGCAGTCTATGAACCTTGTAATGTAGCTATTGTCGTTCCTAAAAACGAGACGCGGCATACGGCAACATAGCGCCTGCACGGGCGCGTTTAATCGCTTTTTTGAGTTTGCGCTGATATTTCGCACTCACGCCTGTGATGCGGCTAGGAAGGATCTTGCCGCGTTCAGTCACGTATTTGGAGAGGAGATCGACGTTTTTGAAGTCAATCACTAAATCTTTATTCGCACGAAACGGACAGACCTTGCGACGAATACGACGACGAGCAGGGAACTTGTCATCAGTCACAGGAGCTCGTTTCATTTTTCCTCTTTCAGGTCTCGGCATAATTGCAATCCTTAAAGTTTAATGTCTCTCTTGGGAAACAAAATAGAACAGTTGCGAGGAATGTCCGCTATTGCTGATCTTCAACTGGCGATTCTTCCTGTATGGAAGCTGGGGCCACGGCAGGAGCTGGGGCGGCAGCAGGTGTGGGCTGCTCCGCAAGCAGAGGAACGCCGCGCACGACGGAAAGAAATCGCAGGACATCTTCATTCAAACGGAGATTACGTTCCAGTTCTTTCAGTGCTGCCGGTGCGGAGTCAAACTCTAAGCGAATAAAGTAGCCGCGTCGTTGCTTTTTAATGCGATACGCCAGGTCGCGCATGCCCCATTCTTCAACTTTCAGATCGCTCCCTTGCCCATTTTCTACAATCTTTTGCATCCAGGCCGCCAGTTCTTTAACTCGAGGCTCTGGCAACTCTGGATGAAAGACGCAGACTGTTTCGTAACTTGGCATGCGATTCTCCTAATTTTTCCCGTTATTTCTAGCATGTTGAAAAGAGTGATGCACGTTCGACTCTTCTCTTCTTACTGACTGAGCTCTTTTTTTTGATCATCAGAATGAAACGAAGCCATCGCCTTGTTCACTCCTTCAGACAGTATGGCTTCGACCGCATGTACTGCACGATCTACCGCCGGGAGAATAAACGCTTCTTCTTGAGGAGTAAAGGGCTGTAGCACGAAGTGTGCGGGATCTCTGCGCCCAGGAGGTCTGCCAATCCCAATCTTCACTCGAACGAACTCTTTGCTTCCCAACATCTCAATAATAGAAGCAACACCACGGTTGCCGCCTGCGCCTCCACCTCCACGCTTGATTCGGAGCTGGCCACAAAGCAGATCCAAATCATCATGCACGATCACCAAGTCGGCAAGATCGAGTCGATAGAAATCGCGCACTCTGGCAACAGCTTCACCACTGCGATTCATATACGTCTGTGGTTCCAGGAGGAGAATTTTTTCGCCGCGCCATTGGGCCTCTCCAATTACCGAGAGAAACGCTTTGCGTGAAAGCGTTGTCCCCCAGTGCTCGGCAAGGAGATCAACCACCCAAAAGCCAAGATTGTGGCGCGTTTTTCTGTATTCCGGACCTGGATTACCCAGACCAATAATGACGCGCACAGTTACTCACATTCATTCTTGCCGTCACTACTTCTTTTCTGGAGCCGGAGCTGCTGCGGCTGGAGTTGCGTCCGGAGCTTCCTCTGCAGCAGCGGCTGGGGCGGCTGCGATAGGAGCAGTAACGGTGACCACTGCTTCATCGATGTCGAAGATCGCTTTGACGCCCGCGGGGAGGGGGATATCTGAAATATGCAAGGAATCATGAATTTTCAGAGCAGAAACATCAGCAGTTACGAACTCTGGGATTTCCCGAGGCAGGCACTCAACCGTAATCTCTCTCATAAGAGGCTGTAAATTCCCACCGAGCGTCACGCCTTCTGCTTTTCCGAGGAAATGTATCGGCACCGTGATCTGCAGTGGTTTATTCACATCCACTTCATAGAGATCAATATGCACGAGTTCGCTCGTCAGCGGATGCCGCTGCACCTCTCGCAAAATAGCAATTTTGTCCTGGAGCTCTGGCAAGGACGATGTCAGTTGGATCAAATGCGAACCTTCCAACCCGCCAATCTTCGTGCGAAATTCCCGTGCGTCAATGGATAAAGAGGCCGCTTGCTTCCCCGGACCATAAAAGACCCCAGGAACTCTGCCCTGACGCCGCATCCGACCCGCCTCTCCTTTACCGAGACTTTTTCGGGATTCTACAGTGACTGTTATTGTTTCCATGATTTCCTCTTACGTTTTTCCTAGACAAATAGTGAACTGATAGATTCTTCGTTATGGATACGGCGAATTGCTTCGCCCATGAGCGAGGCAAGAGAGAGCACTTGAATTTTATGTAAATCTTGCGCCTCCGAACGCAGCGGGATTGAGTTGGTGACAATCAATTCCTCCAACATAGAAGCGCGGAGACGGTTAATCGCGGGACCGGACAACACAGGGTGCGTGCAGCACGCCAACACGGTTTGCGCACCGGCTTCATGAATGGCCGCCGCCGCCGTCGTCAGAGTCCCCGCGGTATCTACCATGTCATCAACGATGATAGCAACTCTCCTCTCGACGTCGCCAATGATGCGCATTTCCGCCACATCGAGATTGGCTTTCTCGGAAATGTTCTCTTCTTCTGAGCGTGCTCGACGTTTGTCGATAATCGCCAAAGAGGCTCCTAGTCGTTTTGCAAAAGCGCGTGCGCGTTCCACACCGCCAGCATCGGGAGAAACAATGGTGACTTCTTCTTTGCCTATACGAGAGCGAAGATAGGGCAACAAGACTGGCGCGGAAAAAAGATTATCGACTGGGATATTAAAAAATCCTTGGATCTGCCCAGCATGCAGCTCTGTCGTTAATACACGCGAAGCTCCGGCCGTAGTCACCAAATCTGCTATTAATTTTGCGCTGATCGGCACGCGAGGGGCCACTTTACGATCCTGTCGCGCATAGCCATAGTACGGAATCACTGCGGTGATGCGACTGGCCGAGGCGCGCTTAAACGCATCGAGCATCAGCAACAATTCCATGAGGTTGTCGTTGCCGGGAGTGCAGATAGATTGCACGACAAACACATCACCGCCGCGGACATTCTCGGTAATCTCCACAGCGATTTCACCATCACTAAACGTCTTCACATCCGCCGCACCAAGCTGCACGCCCAGGTATGCACAAATCTCTTGCGCTAGTGGGCGATTAGAATTGCCCGCGAAGATTTTCAACAGGTCTCGCATCGAACCATCCTCAGGAGTTATGCAACATCCGTTATCTTGCTGAGTTCTCTTGCCGAGAGACTGGGGAGGCAGGATTCGAACCTGCGGATGCTGGGGCCAAAACCCAGTGCCTTGCCAACTTGGCTACTCCCCACCGACTAGATCAGTGCCCGGTAATCTCTTTTGAACTGTCTAGTAAAAGGACAAAGGGTGAAAACGTCAAGGGGGGAAATCTGAAGATGAAACAGCGAAACGGCAAAACGGAGCAAGAACTCTTATTAATTTAGGGATTTCTATGAAGGCCGGCTAATGGCTCCACTAAGAAAGTTCGTCCATGGTCTGCGAGAACAATGGATGCCTTTTCCGCTAAGTCGCGATCTGAGAACAGGCCGAACACCGCTGAGCCGCTCCCAGACATTAAGGCGCCTTCAGCTCCCAAGTCGAGAAGCATAGTTTTGATTGCCGCAATCCGCGGGTATTTGGACAGGACAGCACATTCGAGATCATTGACGAGCGACGTCTGAGTAGGCCATTGTCCAGAGGCTACATTATTCGCCTCTTTTGTCCCTCTCCCATCAGAAGGCAACTCATCAAACTGTCGATAGGCCCACGGGGTAGAGACGCCGAAAGGTGGAACGACAAGCACGAGCCATCGGCGAGGAAGCGGGGGAACAAGAGTCAAAATTTCTCCGATTCCCTCAACCCGCGCTGGACGACAGGGAATAAAGAAAGGGACATCAGCGCCTAATCGTGCTCCCAGTTGACAGAGCCGCTCTTCGGACAATCCAAGAGCTAGCAGCGTGTTAAGGCTCTTCAGCACGGCAGCCGCGTCGCTGCTGCCGCCGCCAAGTCCAGCTCCAGCAGGAATGCGTTTGTGCAATGAGAGCCGAATGGTAGGCGTCATTGCATACTCACGACACAACAACGCAGCCGCCTTGTAAGCCAAATTAGTTTCACCGGCTGGAATCGCCGGGTCGCTACACGTCAGAGTAATGCCATCGGACCCCTCGTCTATCTGCACCTGGATCTCGTCGTACAAGCTGACAGGGATCATCAACGAGTCCAGCAGGTGATACCCGTCTGCTCTACGACCGATAATCCGCAAATACACGTTGATCTTCGCCGGCGCCAAAGTGTGAAGCCGCCGTATACTCATGTGCTCTCTCGTTCTGTCACTTGGCAACGCAAGGGCCTGCGGCGTTGCAGCCTTTTGCCTCCTATGCAACAACAAGCACTATGGAGCAATTTCTTGCCGCCGCCAAAGACGCCGCGCATCAAGCCGGAGCGCTACTCAAAACAAACTGGTTACAACCGAAAATCATCGATATCAAGACCGATATCGTCGATTTAGTGACGAATATTGACAAGGAAGCTGACGCCTTGATCACTGGGCTGCTAGGCGCCCATTTCCCCACCCATCAAATTATCGCAGAAGAATCCGCGGTTTCAGGCCAAGCCGGCCCATATCAGTGGTATATCGATCCGTTAGACGGCACCACGAATTTCGCACACAGCTTTCCACACTTTGCGGTTTCCATTGCCTTGGCTCAAGAAGGGCGGATGATCGTCGGCGTCGTCTATGACCCTCTCCGCGGAGAAACCTTCTCCGCCATGCGAGGAGGAGGAGCCTTTCTCAATGATACGCCTTTGCACGTATCAAATGCGCCAACCCTGGAACAGTCTCTGGTTCTCACAGGCTTCCCCTACGATCGCAGAAAACGTAGCGAGTATTATCTTCGCTTTTATCAAGCGTTTATGGTGCGAACCCAAGGAGTGCGGCGTTGCTGTTCTGCAGCGCTTGATCTGTGTTATGTCGCTTGCGGCCGCGCCGACGCCTTCTGGGAATGGCGGTTACATCCGTGGGACACCGCAGCGGGTTCGCTTATCGTCGAAGAAGCCGGCGGGACAATGAGCGACTTCACCGGCGGGCCGTTTCGCATTCATGGAGAACAAACGCTAGCGTCAAACGGGCTCCTTCATACCGAGATGGTGACTGTGCTCAAAGATCTTCTCTAGCAAGGCTCCGTCGTATGGCG
>CAZUFQ010000135.1:0-11123 GCA_964618735.1 uncultured Enterobacteriaceae bacterium | reverse complement strand
TTGTGCACCAGATTTGTCGGTGCGCGGAGCGCACCCTACTACTGAGTAACGAATGCCGAGGAAAAGAAGCAATCTGTTGACGTCTTACGCTAAGCCGCCGTAGGCAAAGGGCGCACTGAGGTAATCGGAATGACCTCGCTGGCGGACGGTGTGTAGGCGGAGAGCAGGAGGAAATCGCTCACGGGTGGATGTTGCACGATCTCTAGCGCCAGTGCCCGCAACTCCGGAGAGAGCTGCGCAAGCCCACTCAGAGGAACATTACGCGGGCCAAGGTCCGTGGGTTGCGCGAGCAGCGAGTACTCAAAGAGTGTTAGTCCGACAGCTCGACGCTCGGCAGTATTGATCCTCAGTAGAATATGTTCGTTGAGTTCAATGCCGGTCGCGGGTTCGCCTGGGGTGAAAGAAATATACAAGGTGTCGCTAGTTTCATCGTAGTGAAGAGTTGGAGTCGCCATCCGGTCACCTTATCGCCTTCTGATAGGCGGTCACAATGTAGTTTTGGGGCGTAGCGTACCGTCCGCATCTGCACGGAATTTGAACAGTGCGATGGCGACAACGTGCGTGTTGTCTTCTGCAACGGTTGATAGGTGCAAGGGAGGCGCAGGATAATCGCCGCGTAAAGAGGAGCAGCGATGCCCGAGAAACGCCCACGGTTAGGATGGAACGGAAGCTGGCGGCGATCTTCAGCACCGACGTGGACGGCTACAGCCGCCTCATGGGCGACGATGAAGAGGCCACCATTCGCACCCTTACGGCCTACCGTGCCCTTATTTCCTCTCTGATCCAGCACTACCGGGGCCGAGTGGTCGATTCCCCAGGCGATAATCTGTTGGCGGAGTTCGCCAGTGTGGTCGATGCCGTGCGCTGTGCGGTGGAAATCCAGCAGGCGCTGAAAGAGAAAAATGCCGAGTTGCCGGAACATCGTCAGATGCAGTTTCGCATCGGCATCAATCTTGGTGATGTGATCGTGGAAGGCGAACGACTCTACGGTGACGGTGTCAACATTGCTGCGCGGCTGGAGAGTCTGGCGATCCCCAGCGGCATCTGCATCTCCGGGACGGTGTACGATCAAGTCAAGAATAAGGTAGCGCTTGGCTATGAATACCTGGGCGAACAGGCAGTCAAGAACATCGCCGAACCCGTGCGCGTCTACCGAGTAGAGCTCGACGTTCCCTCGCCCCTTGGGGGAGAGGGCCAGGGTGAGGGGGCCATTAGAGACGTAGGAAGTTCAACGTTCAACGTTCAAGGTTCAACGTCGCGTCTGGTGCGCCCCGTATACCGCTGGATAGCGGTGGGACTCAAATAGATTACGAATGAGACCTCCTGCTTAACGAAAATGCGGCATCACTTTTGTGGCAAACAACTCTAGGTGTTCGTTCATTTTCTTGACCGGATAACCAGGAGGCAGAGTCCAAGTATAAAACCGCTGGATCGGCACTTCAGCTATATAGTCCTTAATCATCTGCACGGCAGTCTCGGGCGTGACGACATTGAGAATGCCGCTCGCTTTAAGTGCGGCTTCGTCCGATAGGTGTGGAAAAAGATTCTGCCCCGCCTTTTCCAACCATTCGGCATAAACGTTGATCTGATACAGGACGTGCGGTGCAATTTCTCGCCAACTTTTTTCCGGATCATTCGCCACAATTAGCCAAAAGTGGCCGCCAGCAAGTTTAGGATTGGTCGCATCTTTGCCGAGAGCGCGCAGTTCGGCTACATAGGCTTGATACTGCGCCTTCATCTCGCCAGTACCGATATACCCATCTCCGAACCGTGCCGCACGTTTAATTGCCGCGCCGGCAAACCCACCAACCCAAATAGGAGGACGGGGCTGTTGCACAGGACCAGGCGTGAGGCGAGCGCCCTCGATTTGAAAATGTTTACCTTTGAAAGTGACGGTCTCGCCTTCCCATAGACGGCGAATGATCTCCAAGCCCTCATTAGCACGGCCGCCGCGCTGCTCACGCGGAATGCCGAGGCCGTAAAACTCCTCTACCCGATAACCAATACCAACTCCAAGTTCAAAGCGGCCTCCAGAGAGAATATCGACCGTCGCACAATCCTCCGCCACTCGCACGGGGTGATACAGCGGTAAGAGCAACACCCCGGTGCCAATACGCATCGTCTTAGTCTTCACCGCAATAGCGCCGGCCTGCACTAATGGAGACGGGGCATGCCCATCCTCAGCAAAGTGGTGCTCGGTGAGCCAGACATCGTCGTAGCCGATCTGTTCAGCCCACACGATCTGCTCAAGAATTTCGCTGTAAATGTCTTGATATGAACGCCGCCACTGCGGCGGGTTGCGGAAAGCATACCAGAGCCCAAACCGTAATTGCGGCTTTGCTTGACTCATGCTCGATTCCTTTTTTTATCCGTTCGCCGGCTGTTCCTGCTTGCTCCGATGATGTTTCAAAATTGGCAACAGCGCCGGGAGATTCTCTACCTCCACCACGCGCCAAACGCCAGCCGGACTCTTCTGTGTCTTCACCTCAATCATTTCACCTTTTTTGACCTTAATAGGAAAACGGATGACATCATCCTCGGCGTGTCCGTTCCACAAAGCGGCGACCACCGCGAAAAAAGGAATTTCTGGAAGGGGACGTTCAGGATCTCGCACAGCTTGCTCCACGGCCATCTCCACCCCAGCTTTCACGATGTCGCGAGCATCACTCACCAAGCCTTTGAGAAACCCCTTTTTCAGCAGCTTGCCGAGCGAGCCACGTGGTTGCGGCGTGGTTCCTTCTTCCTGTTGTTTCTCTTGCGCGAACTGCTCAAACCCGTGGTCCACAACACTGTCTACATCAACGTAGTAAGAGAACGTGGCATAGTCATGCGTCAGCAGCGCTTGGCGGATATGATACAGTGAGTACGAAGGCGTACCGGTCCACGCGTACCCCGCGCCGAAGAGCAACACCAAGGCTCCCATCCCAATGACGATACCACGGAATTCTCCTCGCATAAGGCCTCTTTCTGTGAGGCGAGCACACAACGTCTCACCAGATACTCGTAAGAATCTACCCTTTTGTAGATTTTGATGCAGCTAGCCTCTATGCGGCGCCGCGCGTGGCGACGTGATCTCTGAAATCATTGAGCATGCGGCTTGGAGCGCCGCTTCATGGCTTGCCAAGGCATCGTTCATCCGATGCACCGGTCCCGCAATCGCAATTCCATAAATCTCACCACCCAGGCGCACCGTCGCGGCGACCGCCATCACATCCGCCACGTTTTCTCCGGTGGTTACAAAGTAGCCCCGCTTGCGGCTGCGGGTAATGTCAGCAAGGAGAACATCCCGGTCCGTGAGGGTCGCCTCGGTTACCCGTGGCAGGGGTAACTGCCGCAGTAACTCATGCAACTCGGCTGGGTCGAGCGCGCCGAGCAACGCCTTGCCAATCGAGCTGGAGTGCAGGGGCTTGAGCGCCCCCGCTTGGGAGGAATAGCGAATGGATTGCGGCCCTTCGATAACGTTCAGGTAAACGACCTGATCGCCTTGACGCTTACCGAGAATGACTGTCTCGCGCGTCTGGTCACGTAGTTGCACAAGGACTGGCTCTATGCGCGACATCCACGGTTCGCCAGCCGCGATGGCTTGGGCCACATCGAACAGCCGACGTGTGGGATACAATTGCCGTCTCGGCTGTACGGAGTAAAGATAGCCGCGCGCTTGCAACGCTCGGATCAGATTAAAACAGCTTGACGGAGGCGCCTTCAGAGCGCGCGCCAACTCAGAAAGCGAGAGCGGCGTTTGCGCTTTGGCAAAGGCTTCGAAGAGATCAAGCGTACGACCAGCAGTTTTTACATCCATGCAGACCACTCCCTCACAAGGGATCACTTGGCAGCTTCTTCCCGTCGAGCTTGCTCAACCACGGCGGTCACTCCTCGCACGACTTCATCGAGCGGCGTGCTTGGGAGGAAGATCTTACGCACTCCAAGCTGGTGCAGCACAGGGATGTCCGGCTCAGGAATCGTCCCGCCCACAATCACAGGAATCGTTACACCCGCTTCATTCAGTTTAGCCATTAACTTCTGCGTCAGCGGAATATGCGCGCCCGAGAGGAGGGACAGCCCGATCAGATCGACATCTTCTTGTATGGCTGCCGCGATAATACTTTCCACGCTGCGACGCAGGCCCGTGTAAATGACTTCGAAGCCTGCATCGCGTAGGGTGCGAGCAATCACTTTTGCGCCTCGGTCATGACCATCCAGTCCGGGTTTGGCGATAAGTACACGATAGGTCATAGGACGCTCCTCCTTAAATCACTACCGGTTCCTGAAAGACCCCGAAGACGTCGCGCATCGTATTGGTGATTTCGCCAATCGTCGCATACGCACGCACGGCGTCCACGATGTACGGCATGAGTGGTTTGTCTGTCTCTCGACAAGCGGCCTGCAAATCGTTCAGACATTGCTGGACCGTACGTCCGTCTCGGCGACGCCGGACCTCGTGTAAGCGTTCCCGTTGTCGCTCGAAGATGGAAGCGTCATAGGCATGGAGGTGTAATTGCCCGGCCTCCTGGCTTTGGTAGCGATTGACACCGACGACAGCTTGTTCTCCGGACGAGATCGCTTGTTCGCTCCGGTACGCTTCGTCGGCGATCATGCGCTGAATCGCGCCGTTCTCGACGCACCGCACCATGCCGCCCAAGCGATCGACTTCATCCATCGTCGCGATGATGGCGGCTTCCATTTTGTCGGTCAGCGCTTCGACATAGTAAGAGCCAGCCAAGGGATCGATCGTATGAGTCACCCCAGTTTCATCCGCCAGGACCTGCTGGGTGCGTAGCGCCAGGATGGCGCTCTCTTCGGTGGGAAGGGCGTAAGCTTCATCGTAGGCCGCAGTGAACATAGACTGCACTCCACCCAGTACGGAGGCCAACGCTTCATACGCAACACGGACAACATTGTTCAACGGTTGCTGACGTGTGAGACTCTTGCCGCCGCACACGACGCCGAAGCGAAACATCTGGGAGCGCGGGTCTTGCGCGCCAAAGCGCTCTTTCATGAGGCGCGCCCACAAGCGCCGCATCGCGCGATACTTGGCAACTTCCTCAAAGATGTCGGTGTAGGTGTAAAAGTAAAACGATAATCGCGGCGCGAACTGATCGACCAGCATGCCGCGCTGTAGGGCTCGCTCCACATAGACCATGCCGTCACTCAAGGTGAATGCCGCCTCTTGCGCCGCTGTGCCGCCGGCGTCGCGAAAGTGAGCGCCGGCAATGCTGATCGGGTTGAAACGAGGCAAGTGTTCTGCACTAAATGTGACGGAATCAGTCACTAGCCGCAATGATGGCTCTACCGGGAAGATCCAGGTGCCGCGAGCGACGAATTCTTTGAGAATGTCGTTTTGTGTGGTCCCGGAAATTTTTTTGAGCGAGACGCCTTGTTTCTCCGCCACCAGCATATACATCGCCAAGATCACAGGCGCAGTGGCGTTGATCGTGAACGAGGTCGAGATAGCGTCGAGCGGAATACCATCGAACAACACCTCGAAGTCCGCCAGGCTATCGACGGCGACGCCAACTCGTCCGGCTTCTATTTCCGCCTCCTCCGCATCCGAGTCCAGTCCAAGCTGCGTCGGCAGATCAAAAGCAACGGACAGGCCCGTTTGCCCCTCGGCGAGCAAGCGCTTGTAGCGCGCATTGGTGTCTTCCGCCGTCCCAAAGCCCGAGTACTGCCGCATCGTCCAGGGTCGCTCTAAGTACATCGTCGAATAAACGCCACGCGTAAAGGGGTACTCGCCCGGCAGCCCCAGCTTCTCTTCGTATGTTCCGGTCCGGTCTTCGGGAAGATAGAGGGGATTGACCGGGAGGCCGGACAGAGTTTTGCGCGGCGGGAGGGACGTTTTGACAGTCTCTTGCCAACGTTGCTTCTTTTCTGATGCATTCATAACCTCACCTCCCGTGAAATATAGGCGAGCGTTTCGCGAAAAACGCTTCAACTGCTTCTAGATGATCTTCAGACGCCCAGACCTCGCCAAACTCCTGCACTTCAATGGCGGCGGCCGCGTCAAACGGAACGCCTTGAATTTTTCGCAAAGTTCGCTTGATTGCTTGCACGGCCAACGGTGGTTGGTTGACAAGCTGTTGCGCAAGTTCGAGTGCGCCGGCAACCGCTTGTCCTTCAGGCGTAATACGTTGCACGAGCCCCATCTGCAACGCCTGTTCTGGCGAGATGCGCTCGGCAGTGAGCAGGTAATACAAGGAGCGTGAGAACCCCAGGAGCGCCAGTAACCGCGGCGCTCCACCCCATGCAGTCATAATCCCCATCGTCACTTGACGAAAAGAGAAATAGGCATTCGTCGAGGCAATACGCAAGTCACAGGCGAGCGCCACTTCCGTGCCTCCACCTATGGCTGGACCATTGAGCGCGGCAATCACCGGAACAGGCAGAGAACTCACGCGCGTCAATATCGCCCCCATACGCTCCGCCATACGTTTGCCGTCTTCAGCTGTGATCAGCGTCTGGAAGTCTTTCAAATCTCCGCCAGACACAAACGTGCCCCCGCCGCCGGTGAGCACTAGCGCTCGCAGCGAGACGTCCTGTTCCAGGAGGGACAGCACTGCTTCAAGTTCATCCATGGTAGAGAAATCAATGGCGTTCCGTTGGTCTGGCCGATCAACCTGTAGAAGCGTCATCGCTCCTCGTTCAACGTTGAGGTTCTTCCACACCATGACTGCTCCTTACTGAGAGTCCTCTAAACCTCACTAATTTTTCATCTATATGAAAAATTATGTTTCATATTGAAAAACCACTGTCAACAGGCGCCTTCGCGCCATATGTTCCGGGAGGCGAACAGATGCTTACCAAGAATACAAAGTCTCAGAGGATTTTTCGGGAAAGAGGCGCTGTGCAGAAAGCAGCGTTCACGATATGCAATATCAGTGCATAAAGAAAAAAACGAAGAAGCAAGAAAGGACAGGAGAAGGTAGCCTGGCCAATGGTAATAGTCTGGACGAAGCACGCCGAAAATCGCCAGAAGGAATGGGAAAAGAAGCGTGGCATTTCACGTCAAGAAGTGGAAATGGCTTTGTTAAAACCGGAACAAATTATTCCTGGTGATCAAGGCGTTCTTATTGCTCAAGTACGAAGAGAAATGGGACTGTTGCGCATACCCTTCGTCGAAGATAAGCACACAAAAAGAATCTTGACGTTATATTGGACTAGTAAAATCGAGAAATACTGGCAGGAGCCACAACAATGAAATTTCAGTACGATGTCGAAGCAGACGTTCTTTGTTTAATTCTTCGCGATGATCCTCCAGTTGATGCAATCGAAGAGCCCGGAGGGGTTATTGTAAGTTATGCTGACGATGGGGAACCAGTGAGTGTAGAGTTTTTGAACGCTGGGGCCAGGCATTTAATTGCTCCAGGAGAAGCCGCCATTGCTATCCATTCGTAGGCGAGAAAAGGGGCGCATGTCCGTCGCCCCAAGACCGTTTGTCGCTACGATATCATCACCGCCGCTTCAGTCTGCACTTTGACGTCTTGCTCAAAAGACTCTTCACTGTGGCAATCCGATCATCTGCCGTGCTTCTTGCGGCGTCGCCGGCGTGCGCCCGTGCGCACGAGCAACCTCTACCGCCCACGACACAAAATCCGCGCTGCTCCGCGCTGGCGAACCATCGACCAAAGTTGCCCGGTCCTCGAAGCCGATGCGAACATGCGCGCCAGTGGCAATCGCCAAACTTGCAATCGTAAACACGCTGTCCTCGCTCCCATGCGTGATCCAGATTGCGCCAGGAAACAATTCTCTGACACAGTCCGTCATATAGAAATAACTGCGCGGCGTGCCCGGCATAATTTGCAAGCCATCACCAAAACGTCCGCCAAACTCGACCAACAAATAGCGCGGCGTGGGCAACAAGCCATCCTGCACGAGTGTCGTCACATTGGACAGAAAACCAGTGTCGAGAACTGCGGGCTCGGGCATGATGCCGCGTTCCCGACAAGTGAGAATCGTCTGGCGAAGGTCCTCATAAGAATTCGGAATCACCAAAGTGCGGCGCGCGCCGTTTTGCAGCGGTGAATTGATCACGATGTTGCCAACATTAAGTGAGACCATATCAACCGGTTCCGGCGTCTCACGCAGATAGCGCAGCACCTGTTCAATCGACGCATCCGGCAGGCGCGCAGTCGTATGATTCACTACTAAGTTGGTTTGCGCGCGAATGAGGCGGTCGGCCTCGGCGTACCAGGTGGGGTCATAGCTTGTGCCGCCGTTCGCTGTACGCCCGTGAATATGCACGATCGCCGCACCGGCATCCGCGCAGCGCTTCGCTTCAGCAGCCACCTCCTCCGGGGTCCACGGCACGTTTGGGCTTTGTTCGCGCCCGCGTCCGCCATTAAGACAGGCTTTGATGATAATTTTGTCCATATTTTCTCCCTTTGTTCCTCGTCTCTCAAGACAGCGACTAACTCAAATGCAAATACCGCTTGGCATTTTCTCCTAGAATCGAACGTTTCGCCTGCTCGGATAGACTTTCGCGCTCACTGATTGCGGCTACAGCGCCCGGAAACATCGCATCCCAATGGGGATAATCGGAGGCGAACATAATTCGATCGTTACCGAGCACTTCAACCACGTGTGCAATTTCTTCTTCGTCTGGATCACACGTAATAAAGCAATTCCCGTCCTGGAGATACTCGCTCGGTTTCTTCTTAATGTTGGGCATCTCGTCAGCGCGTTTCTCATAGTGTTCATCGAGGCGCGCAATCCAGTACGGGGCCCAGCCGCAGGCCGCTTCCAGAAACGCGACGCGTAGCTTGGGGAATTTTTCCAGCACGCCGCCGCAAACGACGGTGGACAGCGCAAGCATCGTATCGAAGGCGAAGCCGCAGGCATGAGCCAGCACGTAATTGTTAACAAACCGATCGACGCCAGCACCGCCGCCGCCAAAGTGGAATCCGATTGAGACATCGAGGTCTTGGGCGAGTTCGTATAACGGATAGTAACTGGGATGATCAGGGTTGCGCCCGCCACAATTCGTCTGCACTTGCAACGTCACCATCCCCAACTCTTTCACGGCGCGGTTTGCTTCTTTGAGCGCTGCATCCATGTCTTGTAACGGTAGACTGGCTACACCTTTCAGACGTTTGGGATCGGCTTTGCAATAATCGGCTAACCAGTTGTTATAGGCGCGACACATCGCCGCCCCAAAACGAGAGTCTTCAAGCCAACAGAGCCCCAACGCCGTTGTGCCATACAGCACGGCGATATCGATGCCGTCGGTGTCCATATCCTGCAAGCGCGCGCGTGGATCATAGCCGCCTTCACGTCGACAGCCGGACTTCACAATACCTTCAGGAGCCCACGCGCCCCGCCCTTCCGGCGTCGGCCATAATCGCCCTTCGATGAGATAACGCTCAGTTCCACGATTATCGAGGACAATACGCGGACTGCGCTCTCGGTAGGCTGGTTCAAGATACTCTGCCCAGATCGACTCGCGCTCAAATACATGTCCATCGATATCAATGACCGGATAATCGCCCATGTGCAGATCCTCCTTTTTTCAATAACGGCAACGAGAGAATCGCACGGATTCCCTCAGCCGCTCAAGTCTGGCATTCTTGCCGTCAGGCTGTCAACTCGGTAAGCCACACATAAAGGGGGAATAGCATGAGACGGAACAAATTGCACAAACTGGCAATCATCGGAATGACATTGTTCACGTTAGCAATCGGATCTTCTCCGACCTGGGCGGAAAAGAAGCCAGCCGAAGCGAGACCGACGCCGCCGCCCATAGCAAAGGATGAAATTAACGCCTTCTTGGCGCGCCCGCTTATTGCTCGGCTTGCCACCGTGCGCCCCAACGGTACGCCGCAGATCGTGCCGATGTGGTTTCTCTATGAAGACGGCGTCATGTACATGAGCACGCGCACCTACGCAGCCAAAGTCAAACATTTCAAAAAGAATCCTCACGTCGCGGTAGTGGTGGACGAGATGGTGGCGCCCATGAAGAACAAAGTGGTCACGATTGAAGGAACCGTAGAAGTGCTGAACACCGGCGTGAAAGAGATGACGACAAAGATCTATCACAAATATGCGGGGGTAGAAGGCTCCGCCTCTCCGCAAGCGCAGCAGAGCATCAACACTCCCCGGGTTATCCTAAAAATCACGCCAAAGAAGATGGAGACAATAGATACTACGCATTGAGAGTTGTCGCTCAGCCTGAAACGACGAGACTCACAATGCAGTCTTTTGGGGAAGTGCGTAGTGGAATGATGGTTGATACTGTACGCATGTTGACTACATTAAATCCCACATCCAGATATTAGAATGAAAAGCGGGCAACTTTGCGCAGGGAAAATCTATAGAGCACCGCAGGCTGAGTTGAGTCAAGCGAAACTCAACGTTTTTCTGGCGCCGTGCCTTCTCATGCAGAGCCTCTATGACGATGACGCGGAGTAGCAGCTCGTAAAAGTAGGAAGCGCTGAGTGAGATGTTGATAGAATCGTTCGCACCACATCCCGATGCTATGGAGATCCACACGATTGAAATTGCCGCATCAGGAACAGCCGTGTATAGCGCGCTATGGACAGCAAATCTGGGTGGATCCCCCATAATTAGAGGCTTGATGGCGTTGCGTTCCTTGCCAGAGACTATCTTGCATCCGACGAATCGACGACGCCCGCCCCAAAAAGTCACGCTCCAAACTTTGATTGAAGCAGGCTTTGGGCGTCTGGCGGAAGAGCTAGGGCGAGAGGTTGTGTTTGGGGTAGCAGGACGTTTTTGGCGGCCGCTGGACAATATCTTGCCCTTCAAGCACGAAAACTTCTCTGGTCCAGTGCCCCCCGGTTTGGCCCGGGCAGTCTGGAATTTCACGGTGCAAGAAGGCAACCTTGGACGGACTGTACTATCTACAGAGACCCGTGTTGTATGTGGAGATCCAGCAAGCCGAAGGAAGTTTCGCGCCTATTGGTTGCTAGTGGGACCCTTCAGCGGGTTAATTCGCATCCTGATGCTTCGAGCAGTAAGACGAGCGTGTGAAGGCGTTTCCTAACCACTTTATCTGCGCCGTAAGCGAGGTTGAGTCGTGCGAAACCCAGAGTTTTTCTGAAGCCGCAGCTTGTGATTGGATAACTAGTGGTGATTTTCGACGTTAGGGGTTATCTGAACTTTATGTCCTATCC
>CAZUFQ010000134.1:4479-11133 GCA_964618735.1 uncultured Enterobacteriaceae bacterium | reverse complement strand
ATGCTCATGCCCCGAGCTTACGAAGAGATTGTAGACTTTATCGCCGCAGGAACGACCCCAAGCGGGGTGATTGCTTTCCAGCCATCAGAGGAAGCGAAAGCCCGGGTAGCCGATTTGATTCAGCGTGAGAAAACGACAGGCCTATCAACAGAAGAGACTACTGAATTAAATCACTACCTCCAGCTTGAGCATCTGATGCGATTGGCCAAGGCCCGTGCTCGTACCCATCTTGCTCATGAGCAGTTACATTAATGCGGCATTACGTCGACTTGTAGCAACACGGGCAGAATCCCTCTGTGAGTACTGCTTGATTCATGAAGAAGATGCCTTCTTTGGCTGTGAAGTCGATCATATCATCAGCGAAAAGCACGGAGGACAAACAGGAGCCGAGAACCTAGCCTATGCCTGTGCCTTCTGTAATCGCTCGAAAGGCAGCGACGTCGGGTCAATCGTGCAGCAAACAGGGGCTTTCGTCCGTTTCTTCAATCCTCGTATCGATCTTTGGGCGGAACATTTTGTCCTTGAGAATGTGACGATTGTCCCGCTCTCGGACATTGGCGCGGTCACCGCCCGTATTCTAGACTTTAACAACAGCGAGCGGTTATTAGAACGACAAACTTTGCAAACGCTTGGCCGTTATCCCAGCACTACAGCGCTGGGTCGTATGACACAACGCACCTAACATTATACCTCTCGCTCTCAATACCCTGCTGCTTCGTACGGTCCGAGCCCACGTTTATAGATCAATAAGCGTCGCTCAAAGGAACACACCTCTTCGCCCCGTTGGTTCACGGCGCGAGTTTTGACGTGTAGCAACGCCTGATCTGGACGAGATTGGGACTCGCGTTTTCCCAACACTTCAGATTCGGCATACACGGTATCCCCAGCAACCACAGGATGAGGAAAGACCACATTCTTCCATCCCAAATTGGCGACTACTTTGTTGAAGGTTTTCGTCGTCAACGAGGTCACAACCGTAAGAAGCAGCGTCTCGCCGATCCGTTCTTCTCCTCCATAGACCTGCTGATTATAAAACGCGTCGGCGTTGCGCATGGTCAAGTCAGCTGAGCGCATGATCTTGCGACGGTTTTCTTCCGCCGTGAAGGTGCGCCCGGGGCGATGTTCAAATACCTGCCCCACGGCAAAGTCCTCGAAGTTCACTCCGGCGATTTCAATAAATATATTGTCTGCAAGTTTTCGATGAGAATACAAGTTTGACATAGCATTGCTCTCAGTAGTTTGCCTTCTCAAATGGCGCGCAGCCACGCTTGTACATCAGCATGTCGTACTCCATCGTGCACACCATCGCACCGGTCTGGTTGAAGCCCTTTGTCACCACTGTCAACTTGCCACAGGTCGCATCACCGGGGAGGTCATGTTTCCCTTTGATCTCGCTTTCAGCGTAGAGCGTATCGCCGCCGAAAACCGGATGCGTCATGGTTAAGTCTGCCCACCCCAGAATGCGCAGCTTTTTCGCAAATGTCTTCCAGCCCATACCTATCAGGAGCTGCAACGTTAAGGTGCTGACCATCAGGGGTTTCTTCCACTCGGTTTTTGACGCGTAGCAATCGTCGAAGTGCAACATTGCTTGATTCAGTGTATCCATCGCCTCTTCAGCGTTATCTTGCTGAGAGAGGGTCACACCTGGACGATGCTTGAAGACTTGCCCAACTGCAAAATCCTCAAAGTCGAGGCCATAGCGTTCTCGATACCGATTTTCACCAACTTGCACGTGCGAGGCAAATGCAAACTCAGCCATAAGATTTTCTCCCTATTCCCAACGTTGACGGGCAATCAGTGCTAAAGCTCGTTCTTAGACAGCCTCCCCTACCACGGGCAGCTTCGCGAAGGTATATGAAGAAGACGCCTTTCTCAACAACCAATACCGATGAAGAGAGGAAAACTGAAACGCCTTTGAACTCAGACGCCCACACCGTCGCACTTCAGGGTGGCGCGCCAGCACTGGCCGCCCTCCGTCGAGAGATTACCCAGAAAGCCAACCCCGGTTCGCACATCGTCGTGGACCTGTCAGCCTTTCCAAGGCTGACAGGCCTAGAAGCTGCGTCCCTGCTCGAATTAGTGCTTGCGGGAAAAGAGCGGAACATCGAGGTGCGCTTTTCTGGCCTCTCTGAGCAAGCTCGACAGGCGTTCATTGGCCTCGATAGCACCCTACTTGAACAGACGCACAGTGAGACAGAACACCTCTCTCCAGTTGAGTCCGTAGGAGAAGGAACCTTAGAACTTGTCAACACAGGGAATAAGCTTCTGGAAATGATTGGCGAGATCGTACACTGGCTGTTTATCGCTCCGTGGCGCGGTAAAGGAATTAAATGGGATCGCACCAATGAACAGATTGTGAAGATTGGTCTTGATGGCGTGCCGATCGTGACGTTTCTATCCTTTTTGATTGGAGCAGTGCTCGCACTCAACGCCGCTAGTCAGCTCCGTCAATTCGGGGCGGCAATCTATATCGCGAACTTGGTGGGCGTATCGGTCACGCGCGAAATGGGACCGCTCATTACCGCAGTCATTGTCGCTGGCCGCAGCGGTGCGGCTATTACCGCTGAGCTCGGCACGATGGTCGTCTCTGAAGAAATCGACGCTTTACGCACGATGGCGCTGAGTCCAGGCCGTTTCATGTTGCTCCCACGCGTGCTTGCTCTTCTTTGCGCCGTTCCGTGTCTCACGATTCTCTCCAACTTGGCGGGAATCTTCGGCGGGTATTGGGTTGGCGTTATTGTCTTGGGGCTGGGAAGCCGCAATTACCTGCAGCAGACAGCCCAATCCCTGCTGATTAGCGATATCGTGACAGGCATGGTCAAGAGTTGCGTATTTGCCTTGTTGATCGGTCTTGTCTCCTGCTATCGTGGATTTTATGTTCGTGGCGGAGCGGAGGGCGTCGGTACAAACACGACAGCGTCGGTGGTTACCTCAATCGTACTGTGCATTTTGGCGGACGCCGTTTTCACCACCATCTTTTTCTACATAGACTAGATATGACAACGACCGCCGATCCCTACGTACAGGTAGAATCTTTAGTCGCTCGCTACGGCAACCGAACGATTTTGGATGGCGTCACTTTCAATGCGCATCGGGGAGAGATTACCGTCGTCTTAGGGAGTAGTGGTTGTGGCAAAACCACCGTGCTGCGTCATATTGTCGGGTTGCTCACGCCAACTTCAGGTCGCGTGTTGATTGATGGGCGCGACATCCACCGCGCCACGGAAGATGAGCGAGAAGCGATGCTGCGCAATATCGGCATGTCTTTCCAGGCTGGAGCGCTCTTTAATTCGATGACGTTGGAAGACAACGTCGCTCTGCCCATCATCGAACATCTACACGCCGACCCCAAAACTGCACGTATGCTGGCTCGCATGAAACTGGCGCTGGTTGGTCTGGAAAAATCGGCCCCTTTGCTTCCCTCTGAACTGAGCGGAGGCATGAAAAAACGTGCGGCGGTGGCTCGGGCGCTGGCGCTGAATCCAACCCTTTTGTTATTCGATGAACTCTCTGCTGGCCTGGACCCCATCACTGCTCGTGAACTTGATGAATTGATCCTCAGTCTCAAAGCGCAATTCGATATGGCGATCATTATCGTTACTCATGAATTGGGCAGTATTCAGATGATTGCTGATCAAGCGGTCATGCTGCATCAAGGAAAGGTGCTCGCGGCTGGCCCTCTACGCGAGGTCCAGGCGATGGAACATCCTCAGATCCGCGCATTCTTCGACCGGAGACCGCGCCCACTCTCGGTTCGGCAAGGTCTACTAGACGCTATCCTGGCGGAAGGAGAACCCCATGGGACAAACCCGGTTTAAAGTAGGGTTGTTCGTAACAGTGTGTTTTTTCATTCTTGCGGGCGGCATCCTCTGGCTTGCCGGGTCTCGCTTTCTTCAACCAGTTGACACCTATCACATCGTCTTCACGCAATCGGTAAACGGGCTCTTACCTGGCGCAGCGGTGCAATATCAGGGGGTCGCGGTTGGTAAAGTAGAAACCCTCAAACTCACGGCGGACACCCCGCCACGGGTCAAGGTTATGGTCGCGCTCAATCCCGGAACACCCGTACGGCAAGATACGACGGCAGTTTTAATCGGATCGCTCGTCACTGGCATTCGCATCATCGAACTTGAAGGCGGCACTCCAAGCGCACCTCTCGTCAAACCGGGCGGCACGATTGCAGTCAGAGGCGGAGAGTTTGAAGAGTTTCGTGACCGTGCAGGTCAAATTGCCGAACGCCTCCTCGACGTGCTCACGCGTATTGAACGCGACCTGCTCACTTCAGAAAACAGCGAAGCCATTTCCTCGGTGTTGCATAACGTGGCGGAACTTACCAATAGTCTCCGCGTTTCCCTCGATGACCTCTCTACACCGGAAAGCCGCGCTTCATTAAAAACAATGATCGATAATCTAGCGCAAGCCGCGGCTGGCGTTAAAAATCTCGCGAATGCTATCAATGGCATGCGTAACGACGTTTATACAGACGGCAAATCTCTGGTAGACCAGCTGCGCCAGACCGCCGTAGTGACGGCTGATCTTGCCCGCCAAGTTTCGCAACTCACCCATCACCTTGATGAACTCGTAGGAGAAAACCGACGTGATCTGAATCAAACCCTGACGAACCTGGCCGAAACCTCTCGCCATCTGCGAGAAACCTCGAACTCTATCCAAACCGACCCGTCAGAATTGATCTGGGGCAGGCGTCTGCCGGAGAAGGACATCCCCGATAAATGAAAAATAACAACCTGCTGTTCTGGGTCGCTACAAGTTGGTGTCTCTTGTTCTGTGGTTGCAGCCTTACTAAACCCCGCCCAGAGGTGCACCACTATACCCTGGCGTTGCACGTTCCTGCAGCCACGGCAGGAACGGCGAAAGCAACATTGGTAGTTCGCTCCTTCGCAGCTCACGATCCCTACAACCAAGAACGCCTCGTCTATCGCAGCTCACCCTATCTCATGGATTTCTACAATTATCACCGCTGGGCGGCGTCTCCGACCGAGCAGATGAGCGACTGGGCGCGTACGTATATGCGCAGCTCCGGGCTCTTCTCCCTCGTCTACCCTACTGGAGAAGGAATTGCAGATTTCAACCTGCACGGCAGCATTCGTCAGTTTGACGAAATAGATCAAGGGGAAACTTGGGAAGCTGCGCTGAGCCTCGATATCTGGCTCACCCGAGCAGACCAGCGGACGCCACTCTGGTTCCATACATACACGACCACACAACAGACCGCAAAACGGAACCCTGCTGCCGTCGCCGAAACCATGAGCCGTAATCTCGAATCCATTCTCACGCAACTCATCACTGATATTGCGCCAGTAGTGGCCGCCTCATCGACGCCATGATAGGCAAGCAATCCATTCGGTATGCAACCTTCTTAAAAACTCTTTGACAAATAGCTAACGACTGAGAGCTATGAACTTTAAGCACGGAGGTTCCTTGCATGACAACTGCGGCAGAACGCATGTCTTTTCCAGGAGTGATTGACGCTGATGGACACATCCTTGAACCACCCGATCTATGGGAACGCTACAGTGACCCGCAGTATCGCGACCGGGCGATCCGCATCAAAACGGATGAACGCGGCCTGGAATATCTCGAACTCGACGGGAAAAAGTCAAAACTGAGCGCGCATGGCACGCTCGGGTTCCTGGGCGGCATGGGCAAGACGGCAAAGGAAACGATTCCTTCTCCTGAACGCACCTACCTTCGTGGGGCCCCGTTCGGCTCGATGGACGCGAAAGAACGGGTAAAGCTTCTTGATCAAGAAGGAATGGAGAAGGCAATTTTGTATCCGACCCTGGGTATTGTCTGGGAAGCCGAGGTGGAGGATGCGGAAATTTCCTCCGCTTATTGCCGCGCCTACAATCGTTGGATTTTAGAGTTTTGCTCCGACACTGGAGGGCGACTGCTCCCTATTGCCCACTTGTCACTAGGTGATGTTGATGAAGCCGTGCGCGAGCTAGAACGGACAGTGAAAGCCGGCGCGATTGGCGCGTTCGTAGCGCCGTTCACCATCACAAAAAAGCCGCATGGGCATCCTGATCACGACCCGCTCTGGGCCAAGGCGCAAGAACTCGATGTACCGATCGCTATTCACCCGACCCTGGAGCCCGTAGCGACCAATCCTCACTTGCGGTTCGCCGGCATGGGCCACAAGACCGGCTGGTACTACAACGTGTTCGCCGGTTTTGGCTCACAGATGGCGTTCACCACATTTTTTCAGTATGGCGTGTTCGATCGGTTCCCAAACTTCAAGCTGGTGGTTCTCGAAAGCGGCGCCGGTTGGGTGGGGTTCTGGATCGACCGCATGGATGCATTCTATAAAGTGCCGGTGGGCGCGTCCTGCAAGCTGAAAGAGCTGCCGAGCACCTATTTGCGGAAACAATGCTGGATCTCCGCCGATCCGGATGAGCGAGCCTTAACCAAGCTCGTTGACTACATCGGTGCGGACCGCTTGATGTGGGCGACCGACTATCCACATCCCGACCATGGCGGCCATTACGTGCGAGAACTCAAAGAAATGCTCTCACCGCTTTCATTAGCAGTCCAGAAGCAGATTGCGGGTGAGAATGTAAAGAAGTTGTATAAGATCTAATCTTTCGTCTGTTGCTGGGCGCGCTCTGCGCGCCCAGCAATTCCTCTCTTCTCTCC
>CAZUFQ010000134.1:0-4469 GCA_964618735.1 uncultured Enterobacteriaceae bacterium | reverse complement strand
TGCACCTTGCACGCCTACGCCACGGCGTGCTATCAGCCTGTACTAAAAGCGGACACAGTCAATCACAGGCAAAGCGGTCCAAGTAAAAAATCGCCAAGGAAGGAAACCGTGAGCAAGGTCTTTGTCAGCTATCGCCATGTTTCTCCGGATCAAGACCTTGCTCATTTTCTCGTCCGCTCCCTGGAAGAACATGGACACGAAGTGTTCGTCGATACGCGTATACTCATGGGCGCACGCTGGTCTGAGGAAATTGATCGACAGATCAGGGCAGCCCAGTTCTTCCTCGTTCTCTTATCGAAAGAATCCATTCTCAGCGATATGGTGCGCCGGGAAGTGCAGCTCGCTCACGAGCTGTCTCAGCAACCAGGCTCACGTTACACTATTCTACCTCTGCGAGTAGCTTTCCAAGGAGAGTTGCCATATGATCTCGGCGCGTATCTCGATCCCTTGCAATACGCCCTATGGCAAGAGAACACGCCACACGAGAGCATCGCACACATCGTGATTGACGCGATAGAAGGTCGAGCGGCGCTACCGGAAAGCGGGCACAAGGAAGAAGAGGGTTCACTTGCTGGAGTGCAAGGACTCTACGAGGCGACCGAAGGCCGGGGCGCACCACTGCCGCAGATGGACCCCCGTTTAACGCTCGACACTGGAGCGGTGCGGCTTGATTCACCCTTTTACGTGAAACGTCAGACTGATGACGCCCTGGAACGGCAGTTACGCAAACAGGGCGACACCACGATCGTCAAAGGCCCACGGCAGATGGGCAAAAGTTCCCTGCTCGCCCGCGCCCATGCCGCAGCGCTGAAGCAGAACTCTCGTTCCTGGTATCTCGACTTCCAGCGGCTCGACGCCGCGACCTTTACCAATCTCGACACATTGCTGCGTTATATCGCCCGACGCCTCACGCGAGATTTGCGGCTCGGCAACAAGCCAGACGAGCTATGGGATGAGTATCTCGGAGCGAAAGATAATCTGACAGACTTCATAGAAACCGCAGTGCTGGCGGATGCAGACCAACCAGTGCTGTTCATTCTCGACGAAGCCGACCGCGTGTTTGACCATCCCTATCGAGCTGACTTCTTCGCTATGATTCGCGCCTGGCACAATCTCCGCGCCACCAATCCGCGCTGGGAGCGCTTGAACCTGATCATCGGTCATTCCACTGAACCGCAATTGTGGATTCAAGATGTCACCCAATCACCATTTAATGTGGGGCTGCCCATCCGGTTAGAAGATTTTTCCGTTGCCCAGGTCGAGTTCCTGAATACGCAACACAATGGCCCACTACGAACCGTCCAAGACCTGCACACTCTCACGGACCTCGTCGGCGGCCAACCGTATCTCGTCCGTCAGGCGCTTTATGCGCTCGCTACGATGGGGACCTCTCTTACGCAACTCGATCGGACTGCTATCGAGGAACGAGGCGTCTTTGGTGATCACTTACGGCAACTACAATGGAATCTGCGGGATCAACACGAACTAAAGACTGCGCTCCGACAGGTGCTGCAACGCGGAGTCTGTGAAGAAGAAATGTCGTTTCAGCGCCTCAAAGCCGCTGGCTTGGTCAAGGGCGACACCCGCACCAGTGCGCGCCCGCGATGTCTGTTGTACGAGCGCTACTTCCAGAATCATTTGTGAATGTGGATACTTCTCCTCCGCACGAATTCTATGTCATCGGCGGCGCGCTGAAGCCGACCACGCCAAGTTATATCGAACGCGCCGCCGATCGTGAGCTGTACGAGCGAGTGCAGGCTGGCGATTTTTGTTATGTCCTCACGCCGCGCCAGATGGGCAAAACCA
The DNA here is from genome assembly GCA_964618735.1 of uncultured Enterobacteriaceae bacterium. Classification (GTDB taxonomy): domain Bacteria; phylum Desulfobacterota; class Binatia; order Bin18; family Bin18; genus SYOC01. The sequence continues at coordinate 2,663 of CAZUFQ010000134.1, read as the reverse complement.
GCCTGATGGCGCGCACCGCGCAACGCTTGCGCACGCAGGGTGTCCACTGCGCTGTCGTCGACCTCACCGCCATCGGTGGTGAAAAAAAAGAGATGACGGCGGCGCAATGGTACTATGGCGTCGCCTATCGTATCGCACGTGAACTCCAGCTTCAGATCAATCTGGGAGTCTGGTGGCAAGAGCGTGAGCAACTGCCTCCGCTTCAGCGACTGACTGAGTTTTTTCGCGATATCGTACTCACCCAGTGCGCCGGCTCGGTGGTCATTTTTGTTGATGAAATTGATTCCACGTTGCCGCTGCCGTTCACCGATGACTTTTTTGCCGCCATTCGCGCCTGCTACAACGCCCGCGCCACGGACCCGATATATGAACGCCTCACCTTTGTGCTCTTGGGCGTGGCGAGTCCCACTGACCTGGCGAAAAATCCGCACCGCACCCCGTTCAATATCGGCCAACGCATCAACTTGACCGATTTTACTTTCGACGAAGCCCAACCGCTGGCGCAAGGACTGAGTGTGAATGGCGCAACTGGGGAACATCTGCTGCAGCGCATTTTATATTGGACAGGTGGACATCCCTATCTCACACAAAAGCTGTGTTCCGCCGCGGCTGAGCAAGGGGCAAATAATGATATCGATGCCCTCACCGCCGAGTTATTCTTCACTCCCCAGGCCAATCGCAACGAAACCAACCTCGCGTTCGTACGCAACCACCTCACTCATACCCGCAAGAATAGCCGCGCCCTGCTGAAGCTCTACCGCCGTATTCGTCAGGGAGACAGGATAACGGACGACCCGCACTCACCGTTGCACACCGACCTCAAACTGTCCGGCGTGGTCGCGCCAGATATGAATCGGGTGCTGCACGTACGCAATCGTATCTACGAACAGGTATTCACGCGCGAGTGGGCAACGCAGGCGATACCAACCGACTGGAACCGCAACGTTGCGGTAGCCGCAGTTGCCCTGCTCATTCTGGGCTTCATCAGCGTGCGCACGTTCTATCTCTCACCCTCGGAAGTCGACCCGCTGATTGCCGCCCGCGACATCGAGACCCTACAAACCGCCAGTGAAGATTACACGGTTGCACGCACGGCTTACGATCACCTGCGCACCCTGCCCGGTTATGAAGTCAAAGCGGATGAACTGCTCGCCGAGTTCTGGGACCGTCGTGCTCGACGCGCCGCTTTTCAAGAGAATCGAGATATTGCCATTGTCTCGTGGTTACGCGCCGCGATCGTACAATCAACGGATACTCGCCGCAGTGAAGTAAGCCTTCTCACTAAAGATGACTACAGCAATCTGCTCTCAACATACCGTCACGGCGGCAGTGTCACAGCTATTGCTTTTAGTCCTGATGGTAAGACTATCCTCACCGGCAGTTGGGATAAAACGGTGCGCTTGTGGCGCACCGACACCGGCACCCCCATCGGGTCCCCACTGCGCCATGACAATTCGGTGCTGGCCGTCGCCTTTAGTCCTGATGGTCAGACCGTCCTTACCGGCAGCGCCGATAACACGGCGCGGTTGTGGCGCACCGACACTGGCGCGCCCTTGGGCACTCCTTTGCGTCATGACAATTTAGTGCTGGCCGTCGCCTTTAGTCCTGATGGCAAGACCGTCCTCACTGGCAGCAGCGATAAGACGGCGCGGTTGTGGCGCACCGACACTGGCGCGCCCTTGGGCACTCCTTTGCGTCATGACAATTTAGTGCTGGCCGTTGCCTTTAGTCCCGACGGCAAGATTGTCCTGACCGGCAGCGCCGATACTACCGCGCGGCTGTGGCGCGCGGACACCGGCGCGCCCATCGGGTCCCCTCTGCGCCATGACAATTCGGTGCGGGCCGTTGCCTTTAGTCCCGATGGCAAGACCATCCTCACCGGCGGCGACGACAACACGGCGCGCTTATGGCGCGCCGATACCGGCACTCCTTGTGGCACCCCCCTGCGCCATGGCGATGTAGTACGGGCCGTCGCTTTTAGTCCCGATGGCAAGACCGTCCTCACCGGCAGCGCTGATACCACCGCGCGGCTGTGGCGTGCCAACACCGAAGCCCCCCTAGCTACTCCCTTGCATCAAGACGGCTCGGTGTGGGCCGTTGCCTTTAGTCCTGATGGCAAGACCATCCTCACCGGCAGTAGCAATCACACAGCGCGCTTGTGGCGCACCGACACCAGCACTCCCATTGATGCTCCTTTGCATCATGATGATTGGGTGTGGGCCGTCGCCTTTAGTCCAGACGGCCATACCGTCCTCACCGGTAGTTGGGATACCACGGCGCGCTCATGGCGTGCCGATACCGGTGCCCCCCTGGGCGCTCCCTTGCATCATGGTGCTTCGGTGTGGGCTGTCGCCTTTAGTCCTGATGGGAAACAAATCCTCACCGGCAGCGAGGATAAGACGGCACGCTTGTGGCAGGCCGACACCAGCACCCCCATTGGCGCTCCCCTACGCCATGATGGTTCGGTGCGGGCCGTTGCCTTTAGTCCTGATGGCAAGACTGTCCTCACCGGCAGTAGCGACCACACCGCGCGCTTATGGCACGCCGACACTGGTAAGCCCCTAGGCGCTCCCTTGCGTCATGATAATTGGGTGGGGGCTGTCGCTTTTAGTCCTGATGGCAAGACTGTCCTCACCGGCAGTAGCGATAACACGGTGCGCTTG
>CAZUFQ010000133.1:5516-11149 GCA_964618735.1 uncultured Enterobacteriaceae bacterium | reverse complement strand
GCAGATGCCAGTCGAAGCCCAACGCCTATTGAGTCGGGTCACCACGAATGCTCAACGTATGGAGCACCTCATCGAAGACTTGCTCCGCTTCTCGCGGCTGGGTCGGCAACCGCTGTCTAAAGAGCCGGTGCATATGTCCGCCCTCGTACAGGAGGTGCTACAGGAACTGCGTCCAGAACACAGTGATCGGAACATTGAAGTTGTCGTAGGGGACCTACCCGAGAATATTGGCGACCTCTCATTGCTCAGACAAGTGTATGTAAATTTGCTGTCGAATGCGTTCAAGTTTACCCGCCAGAAGGAGCACGCGGTTGTGGAAGTAGGCTACCAACAGGACGAGGAAGAAACGGTCTATTTTGTTCGGGACAACGGAGTTGGGTTTGACATGCGCTACGCGGCAAAGCTCTTCGGCGTCTTCCAGCGCTTACACAGCACCACGCAGTTCGAAGGAACTGGCGTCGGCTTGTCCATCGTGCAGCGCATTATCCAACGCCACGGTGGTCGAGTGTGGGCTGAAGCAGCAGTCAACAATGGAGCCACCTTTTATTTCAGCTTACCGAAGCGTAAGCCAACGTGACGCCGCTTTCTAGTCGTGGTGCAGTTTCGTCTTTGTAGCCGTAGGGTGCGCTTGCGCACCGTTCTGCAGACATCTCCTCACCCTAGCCCTCTCCCCCAAGGGGGCGAGGGAACTAGAAGCTGAGAGGGCTCACAGATGGCCCCTTTTTCACCTCTCGATTCTTTGAAATCTGCTCTGACCTCGTTCCGAGGCTCCGCCTGGGAACGCAATCTGGTCCGGGGAAACAATGATCTTACGACATGCCTCGGCTCAGCCGGGGCATGAGAAAATTCCATGGTTTGATTTAGATGTACAATTCATCGTTCTTCACTCTGGCGTCCTCAATTTGCTGGACGTTCGCCCACGTAATCCATCGCTCCAGAGTCGTCTTGAGTTCAGCAGGTTTGATTGGCTTGGCAATGTAATCATCCATGCCTGCGACAAGACATCGCTCACGATCCCCCTCCATCGCATTTGCTGTCATGGCAATCACGGGCACGTGGGGCAATGCGGAATGTTTTGTCTCCCCGTTCTGGTGTTGCGAGGCTTCTCGCTGTCGAAGAGCGCGAGTCGCCTCGAAGCCATCCATCTCAGGCATCTGGCAGTCCATGAGCACAGCGGCATAAGGAATACTGGCCAGGGCGTCGAGAGCTTCCAGTCCATTGGCGACCACATCGGCGCGATAGCCCATCTTATCCAGCAGTCGTACGGCCAGTTTTTGGTTGACGGCATTATCTTCGACCACCAGAATCAGGGCTCGATTCCGCGACGACCCTTCTGTCTCTGTGCGAGCAAGAGAAAAGGAAACGGAGGGAGCATTGTCCTGCAACGGAGCAAGTCCCATTACCGTTGCGAGGGAGCTGAAGAGTTGGGCGTGGTGCACGGGTTTCGTCAAGTAGGACTCAATGCCAGCTTGGCGAGTCTGCTCGCCTTGGCCCCGCTGTCCTATCGAGGTCAACAATATCAATTTTACAGACGCCAGGGCCGGATCGGTCTTGATGGCGTGCGCCAACACTACCCCGTCCATGCCGGGCATTTGAAAATCCAACACAGCGAGATCATAGGGGTGACCAGCTTTGGCCGCACGGCGGAGGCCCGCTAAGGCTTGCGAGCCGTTTTCCGCACTGTCGCACTGCAGACCCCAATCGGTGAGATAGTGATAGAGAATCGTGCGATTCGTCGCGTTATCATCCACGACCAACGCCCGTAAATCATGTAACGAGAGACGAGGCGACGTTGTCGCCGCTTGCGCATCGTCAGATTGCACCAGCAATGGTAAGGTAAACCAGAAAGTGCTGCCTTGACCAGCAACACTATCTACGCCGATTGCGCCCCCCATTAACTCCTCGAGCTTTTTGCAGATGACCAACCCCAACCCTGTCCCGCCATACTTGCGCGTCGTCGAGGCGTCGACCTGAGAGAACGATTGAAAGAGACGGTTTCGCCGGTCGAGCGGGATGCCAATGCCGGTATCACGTATGGAGAAACGCAATGTAACACTAGCAGGAACCGGAGACTCAGCGTCGAGAGGGCTACAGTGAGATACGGGAGGGGTTTGGCCGTTTCCTTCCCCGTCCATTTCCCGTTGCACCTCCAATACAATTTCACCCTGGTGAGTAAATTTTAGTGCATTGCCGAGCAGATTGACCAGGACTTGCCGCACGCGGCCAGAGTCGCCGCGTAGGGCTAGCGGCGCCTCTGGATGAATAAAGCAGACCAATTCTAAGCCCTTATCGTGTACAGGCTTAGCGAAGAGATCAACGACTTCTTCGAGCGAAGCGCGAAGATTAAAATCAATGGCTTCCAACTCCAGCTTCCCAGCTTCAATTTTGGAGAAATCCAGAATGTCATTGATAATGGTCAGCAACGCCTCGGCTGAGTTTTTTACCGTTTCCGCATATTCACGCTGCTCGACAGTTAACGTAGTATCCAGGAGCAGCCCATTCATGCCCATGATGCCATTCATCGGCGTACGAATCTCATGACTCATCGTCGCCAGAAATTCAGATTTAGCGCGGCTGGCCGCCTCGGCTGCGTCTTTGGCGATGGCCAGCGCGGCCTCCGTCTGTTTACGCTCAGCAATTTCCTCCCGCAAGGCGGCCGTGCGTTCCTCTACCCGATGTTCCAGTTCATCGTGAGCCCGTTGCAGGGCGGCGTCTTGCGCCTGAATCTGCGCCAGCATTTCGTTAAACGCGTCAATAAGCGCGCCCAGTTCATCCTCACCGGATTTGACTGCACGAACCGAATAGTCTTTTTTCTCCGAGACCAGACTTGCTGTCAGCGCCAAGTGTAAAATCGGGGTAGAGATCAATTGCTGGAGCTTGGATGAGAGTAAGAAGGCCACGAAAGAGGACAGGAGTATGACCACAGTAATAATCCCAGCATACCCTTTGAGACGAGCGTTCATCTCCTGTAAATCAGACCGCAGATACAGCGTGCCAGCTACTTCCCCGTCGAGCTTAATAGGGTGAAACAGCTCCAAGTGAGCGTTGGTGAACTGAGAGCCTTCTGATTGCGGCGCCGGGGGCGAGAACTTTTCCTGTTGATCGCTGCGCCGGTATAGGGCGAATACTTGACCGTCCGTGGTGTACAAACAAGCCGACACGATGTGCGGCTTGGCGCGCAGCGTGGCCAGGGTCTCCTCGGCGGCGCGCGGATCACTAAATGTTAGGGCAGCGGTGCTGTTGGCGCCGAGGACTTCCGCCAGCGTCGAGAGATCTCGCATCATTGTCTGCTGAAACGTGAGCCAATCGTAGATAGTAAACACCGCACTCGCCAACACCAACGCGACAGCGCTGGTCACCATGATGATCAAGATGAGTTTGCGTTTGATCGATAGATTTTGTACAACGCGCATCGTAACGTTCTTCTCTCTTTATCAGCCAGTTCTCACTGTCGCCGCTAAACTCAGCAGCTTTGAGCTGAGCTTCAACCCGGCTCGTTCTGCGGCGCCTTGATGAATCTCAAAGCGAATCTTATTGCCTACAGTGAGGAAATTGACCATTCCTCCGAGGTCCAGAAATTGGTCTGTCTCACTTACTGTTAAGGTATTGCTGCTTCGCACCGCCGCGATAATCTGCGCAAGATGGTCTTGTTCCGATTGACTGACGAAGAGGATATGGCAGGGCTCCAGAGTTTGCCGGTTTGGGAAGCGCTTAATGACCAGGGGTCTATTGTTCACCGTTTTGCCCATGACCGTCAGCTCAAGGTCCGGGCCAAACGGGTCCTGGCCTACGATTCCGAGAATGAGCGGCGCGACGGGATCCGAAAACGCCGTAGACGGCCACTCTACAAACTTCGCGAAATTGAATAAGAACGCCGCCTTGATTTGATACTCGCTCAACGCCTGAGCGCCGCTGTGGTTCGTCAGCACCAGGCCACTCAACAGCACGGCGACCACAGCCACAAGCTTTCTCTTCAGAAACCAGGCGAAGATGGAGGAAGCCCACTGGCCGCAAAGGCGTGTCTCTGGCTTGAGTTGACTGCGTTCCTCTGGATCCATAATTCAGAATTTCCACGTCACCTTGCTGTACATGCCTCGCTCAACTTCCGTCGGATGATAACCACTGATGGTGTTAAATTCTGAATGTCGGTAGTCGATCAAATTCTGCCCCACCAGACTGAATTCGAGCGTGTCAGTGGGATGCCAGCCTAAGCGGAGATCAAGGCGGCAGTAGCTAGAAATATGGAGATCGGGCAGATTGTCAACATAATTGAACATCGTATCGAACTCCAAACGCCAGGACAGATTGATATACGAACGAAAGTTGAATTGATGGTGGGGATCATCTCCTTCGTTCGAGACGAGCGCACCATTTTTATTCGATGGATTGCGACGGAAGCGGCTGTCAAACCAGGTATAGCCGGCCGCCACTTTCCACCATGGTGTGACATTCCAGTTGAGGGCAGCCTCGACGCCATAGGTTTCGCCATGGGCGTTGTTGCTGAAGGGTTGAGTTAGCAGCAGGGACGGCGGCGGACCAGGTTGGAAAGAGGGCAGCTGGGGTTCATGAGAGGAGAGGTAATCGTAGACATTGTAGAATGTGGCGATGTCTAAGAAGAAGCGCTCCGAGGGTTGGAGACGATAGCCGAGTTCGTAAGCTAGGAGTTCCTCCGAAACGAGACGCCGGTTGCCGACAAAGGCAAGCCTCGTGAGCACCCCATCTGGGCCAGGAAACGCCGCTAAATTGATAAAAGAGTCATTCCCAACGCGCGAAGGGGTTCTGAATGCCTGCGAAATGGCGGCCCACACGGCGTGCTTCCGAATGGGGGGCCCACAGCAATCGTCCGCTCGGTTGCACTTCGACGCCTGTGTAGTCATTGTGTTCAAGTTTCGTGCCGAGCGTCAGACGGAGTCGGTCCTGAACCAGCGTAATCTCATCTTGCACGAAACCGCTGAAGAGTTGCTGACGGCGGCTGGATGGTTTTAGTGAGATCGTAAAAGAGTTGCCACAGGCGTCAGTCGTGAGGCGATAGCCCAGCCCCCAGAGGATTTGGTGCCGTTCGCCGAGGGGGAAGTTATGCTGCCAGTCAAGATCCACCGTATCTCGGATCTCTCTTAAATTTGCGTCTGGCGGGTTGGTGTGGTCGTAGTAGAGTTGCAAGCGTGAGCTGGAGTGTTCCGAGAAAATACGGCTCGAGCAGGCCAAGATATTCCCGCCGTACGTATACTGGTTTTGCTCAATCGTGGGTTGAAATGGAGGTAAAAGTATTTCCCGAGGGCAGGTAAAACGAAGAGTCCCGCTGTAGACGTCGCCTTGCACCGTCAGCAAGTCGCGCGCTGAAGCGTTCCAATCAAGCCGAAACCCGCCCCGTAGCATGTCCCAGTCGTCATTTCCCTTATGATTGAGCAGAGGATCGAAGAAAGCATTCCGATTAAAATACTTGGCGTACACTCGGTACGAGAGGTTCTCTCCGATCTTGCCGCCGTAGCGTGCGCCGCCAAAGCCGCCTTCTTCCGTGCCTCCACCACCGCTGAGCAGTGCTCCCTGGGTTTCTGTGGCGCTTTTGCTGATGGCCGTTGACGGCGTTCGCGCCCCAGAGGGTCGCGCCAGGACCGCGGATCACTTCGATGCGG
>CAZUFQ010000133.1:2527-5506 GCA_964618735.1 uncultured Enterobacteriaceae bacterium | reverse complement strand
CAGTTTGTTAGCAAACTCTTGGTTGAAACCGCGGGCAGAGATCGCCCAGCGATCAGAAGAGATCCGCGCTACGTGAAGACCAGAGACCATGCGCAGGGCTTCTGGAATGCTAGTGGCGCCGGAACGGCGGATGTCTTCTTGCGTGATCACGTAGATCGCCGCTAGCGCTTCAAGCAGGGGCTGTTCTTTTTTCGAGACTGAAGAGACTTCCAGCTGCATGAGATCTTCGAGACTCATTTGCGTCAGGTCGGCAGGGTTCTTTTCCTGCCCAAAGGCAGAGGTTGTTAACGCCGCCAACAGAAAAGGGGCGAGGAAAAGGATTTTCCTGCGCTGGAGAAAGCTCCTTGCCACACTGATACGAAAAGGAGACGCTGTTACCCTTTGCCTCGTAAGACTGCAAAAATCCATCGTGTGCATTGTTATTCTTGTAAAGTTACTATCGAGACAATGGCTCGCCTTTCGAATGTTTGGAGGGAGAGGCGAGAGACATGGAAAAGCAGACGAGGTTAGTGCGGGCGCTAACGAGGCGAGACGTGTTCTTTTCCTGCTACTCAAGCAATATTTGTCCCTCTTTGATCTGCTCGCAACTTAGAGGCTGGCTGGCAAGCTACAGAACCTCTTCTATTTTTTATTGTACTTGAATCGCGTCCCGCACACCAAATTGAGCCAAGAAATAGGTTTTTGATTCTTGCACAGTCAGAAGAGGCGCGACAAAAAAAGTCAAGGATGACTGTATATTTTGCCAGGAATCCCGCGCCTGCACTGGATTTTGCTTTTCAGCAGGCTTAGCTTCTAGCGCCTTGACGGTCCTGGCTTTTCGCCCTACACTCCCCTTCTCCGAGGGCAGCTATGGCTAGTGAAACTCCATCACGTGTTCTCGTACTGCACGGTCCGAATCTCAATATGCTCGGGCTGCGCGAACCAGAAATCTACGGTCGGACAACGCTTGCCGATATCGACGCCATGTTGGCGGCCTTGGGGGAAGAACTAGGCGTTGAGGTAGAAACGTTTCAATCGAACCACGAGGGTGAACTGGTAACAAAAATTCAGCAGGCCCGTGGACGATGTGCGGCTTTAGTCATCAATGCTGGAGCGTACACGCATACTAGTGTGGCAATTTTGGACGCTGTGCTTGCCAGTGATCTCCCGGTGATAGAAGTGCACTTGTCAAATCTGTATAAGCGCGAGACCTTTCGCCATCATTCCTATATTGCCCGGGCTGCAGTTGGGCAGATCTGTGGTTTTGGCGCCGACAGTTATCTGCTGGGGTTGCGCGCCGCCGTGGGAATTATCAAACGAAAATAACTGTACGGAAAGCCGAGTGTGTATGGAGGCGAAAGGTCGAATGCTGAAAAGGCAAGTACTGAAAAGCCTCTTGTTCTCATCCACACCGAACGCTTAATTCCCAACACCTAATCTCTATATGGAAATAGATGACATTCGCAAACTCGTCGAACTTATGGCTGAGAACGACGTAGTGGAACTGGAGATGGAGATGGAGGACCCTAAGGGGAAGATCCGTCTCGTGCGGGGTAACCATCATGTCCCTGCTGCGGTAACCGTCGTCTCGGCGCCAACGCCGCTGCAACAGTTGGCCCCTATCGCCGTTCCAACGCCGTCGCCGCTCCCTTCTACAAACATTCCGCAGCCGCAAGTTGCGCAGGCGACAGTGCCGGCGCTCGATCAAGGGATTTCGATTCTGTCCCCGATGGTGGGCACCTTCTATCGAGCGCCTAGTCCGGACGCCAAATCATATGTTGAAATTGGCGCGGTGGTGGAAAAAGGGGATGTGGTCTGTATCATCGAGGCAATGAAGATGATGAATGAAATCCAAGCTGATGCTCGTGGCCGTGTCCTCAAGATCTTGGTCGAGAATGGGCAACCAATCGGGTATGAACAACCGCTTTTCCTGCTAGAACCACTCTAACTGTTGTTGTGAGAAGCGAGGAGCCGTGTTCAAAAAGGTATTGATCGCCAACCGTGGCGAGATTGCGGTGCGTATTATTCGCGCCTGTCGGGCGCTTAACATCCCGACCGTGGCAGTCTACTCGACGGTTGACCGTAACGCGTTGTCCGTCCGCTTGGCTGATGAAAGCGTTTGTATCGGTCCGCCTTCTCCGTCCCAAAGTTACCTTAACATTCCTACCCTAGTGAGTGCGGCTCTCTCTTTCGGAGCCGACGCTGTCCATCCTGGTTACGGGTTTCTCTCTGAAAACGGCGACTTTGCCGAAGCGTGTCAGCGTTCTGGTCTTACGTTCATCGGGCCACGGGTGCGCAATATCCGCTTGATGGGAGATAAACCGCGCGCTCGGCGGATTATGGAGAAAGCCGGAGTGCCGGTCTTATCAGGCACCTCTTCTGGAACAACGGACTTACGCGAAGCCCAAGCGGTGGCCGCCCGAGTTGGCTATCCCATCCTGGTCAAAGCTGCGGCTGGCGGAGGCGGCCGCGGCTTGCGGATCGCCAATACCCCAGCTGAGTTGGAGGCGGTATTCTCCGTCGCCGGTGAAGAAGGGGCGGCGGCTTTCGGCAACGGCGCGCTGTATATCGAAAAATATCTGCCGCGCGCGCGCCACATCGAATTTCAAATTGTGGCTGATCTGCACCACAACGTGCTTCATATCGGCGAGCGAGAATGCTCTGTCCAGCGGCGTTATCAGAAAATCCTTGAGGAAGCGCCGTCTCCCGTGCTGAACAAAAAATTGCGGGACCGGATGGGCGCCACGGCGGTCAGAGCCGCCCAAGCGATTGGCTACACCAACGTCGGTACGATCGAATTCCTGCTTGATGACCAGGGACATTTCTATTTTATAGAGATGAATACCAGGGTGCAGGTGGAGCATCCGGTCACCGAAATGGTGACGGGCATCGATATTGTGCAAGCGAGTATCACTGCCGCAGCGGGTGAAGCGTTGCCCTGGCGTCAGCGCGACATTACGCTTGCTGGCCACGCCATTGAGTGCCGCATCGTTGCGGAAA
>CAZUFQ010000133.1:0-2517 GCA_964618735.1 uncultured Enterobacteriaceae bacterium | reverse complement strand
AAGGCGAGCTCACCGTCCACCACCAGCAGCTTGCGGTGGTTGCGCATGTTGAGGAACGGCATCCGCCAGGGCAGCCAGGTGTGCAGGAAACGCGCCGCCGTCACGCCGCCGCGCCGCATCCGGTAATAGATGCGCGGATAAAGATAGCCTGTTCCCAGACCGTCCAGCAGCACCCGGACCGTCACACCGCGCTGTGCGGCTGCCTCCAAGGCTTCGGCAAATTCCGCGCCTGCCGCATCGTTGCGGAAGATCCCGTGACCATGCTGCCGTCGCCAGGAACGATTCAGGGATACCACGCGCCCGGCGGCATGGGTATTCGTATTGAATCGGGAGTGACGGATCACAGTGAGGTCTCCGTGTTTTACGATTCCCTGATTGCGAAAGTGATTGCTTTTGCACCCACGCGCGAGGAGGCGATCAAGCGTATGCGGGTCGCACTGAGCGAATATCAGATCCGCGGGATTAAAACGAATATCCCGCTCCACTTGAAAATTTTGCAGGATCCGGATTTCCTTGCTGCAAATGTCCATACCCGTTACCTTGACAAATTCCTCTCTCATCCCCCTATTGCCGCCAAACAACCTGAACTAAACTCCGTCGCGCTCCACGCGTGAGAAGAGGGAGAGTACGATGCATGCGTCCTTGATACAGAGAATCATTCCTTTTTGCCCATTGTTTTCACGCAATGGCAACACCGCTTTTATGTTGCTCTTGGTGATATCCGTCGGTGGATCTTTCCTCGTTGGCCAGCGAGTCGCCTTTGCGCAACAAGCGCCGGCTGACTCAACACAGCCGGCGTTGAATGGCCCGCCGCGGCTGACCTTTCCTGAGCCGGTTTTTGACTTCGGCAAAGTAGAGCAAGGCGAGCAAGTGAGTCATACGTTTCGCTTCACGAACCAAGGGGGACAAGAGCTGCGTATTGAATCGGTAAAAACCTCGTGTGGTTGTACGGCGGCGGTCACCTCGCTTGACGTTATTCCACCAGGACAAGAAGGGGCGATTAGCGCGACGTTTGATACTTCTCGCTATGCTGGTGAGAAAACGAAAAGCATTAGCGTGTATAGCAACGATCCCACGCAGCCGATGACGACGTTGACATTGCAAGGCGAAATCCTTGTAGAAGTCGAGGTTGACCCTCCGCAACTCTATCTCGGACGCGTCCGTCGTGGAGAAGAGACCGTTCGTTCGGTTGACATCTTATACGACGCGAATAAACCGATTACGATTACAAAAATAGAAAATTCCTCTTCGGTGGTGACCGTCCAGGTTGACGATTTTGAAAAAGACGGACGCAAAGGAAAGAAACTGATCGTTACGCTTAAGAAAGATGCGCCGTTGGGGCGCGTCAATGGCGCAATTAAGGTGCTCACAACGAGTGAGAAACGGCCTTCCATTGAAATTCCCGTCTTTGGCAGCATTGAAGGCGATCTGGTTGTGGCGCCGCCGCAGGTGTCTTTCGGCGTCGTGCGACGCGGAGACGGCAAGGCCCAGGAGGTCAGCATTAAAAATCGAGCGAATAAACCTGTCCATATAGTAAAGGTGGAAAGCTCGAATACGGATATCAATACCGAGCTGGTCGCAGTCAAGGATGGAGAAGAATATAAACTTACCCTCAGCGCCAAGAATGAAAGCAAACCTGGCCGTATTCAAGGCGATGTGGCGGTGTTCACCGATCATCCCACAGAAAAGGTGCTTACGATACCGCTCTATGGGATGGTGACTGATGGGCAGCAGGCTAAACAATGAATGCGCCGAGTGCTGAGCGATGAGGAATGCGTTCAGAAGAACGAATGCTAGATATTGCCCCCTCCTCCAGCTTCCGTCCCGTTGCTGACGCCGTACACGCAACGCTGCCGATGCTGCGGGCGTCGCAAGCGGGGGGGAGGCTCTGTGTGGCTGGGCTCCGCGGCGCAGCACGGGCGTTTTTTCTGGCGCAGTGCTATCGGCTGGCCCTACAACCTACCCTCTGTGTGTTGCCCTCGCAGGACGCCGCCGAGGCGTTTGCCGATGACGTGCGGTTTTTCTTAGGCGGCGCTCAAGGGAGTCGGGTGCATTTGTACCCTGCGTGGGATGTCCCTCCATTCGAGGGGCTTTCGCCGAGCAATGAAATCCTCGCCGGGCAAATCGAAGGCCTTTATCATCTGTTGTCGACCGAGAACCCCATCATTGTGGCCCCGATTGAGGCGCTCGCACAGCGCGTCTTTCCCCAAGAAGAATTGATCGCTTCGATACTGTCGGTGAAAACCGGCCAAGACATCGTGCTGTCTGACCTGGTGGACCATCTCGTGCAGTGGGGGTATCGGCGCGTGCCGCTCGTCGAAGAAAAAGGCGAGGTGGGAGTGCGCGGCGGTATTATTGATCTGTTTCCACCGTTGGCGGATGAACCGCTGCGCATCGAATTTTTTGGCGACACCGTCGAGTCAATTCGCTTCTTCGATCCCTCTTCGCAGCGCTCGACGAAGCAGAGCGACGAGATTTCGTTGTTGCCGATTCGGTTCTTTTCCGGCACACCCCCGC
>CAZUFQ010000132.1:0-11207 GCA_964618735.1 uncultured Enterobacteriaceae bacterium | reverse complement strand
AGAGCACAGGATTCCTAATCCTGGGGCCGTGCGTTCGAATCGCGCCGGGGGCAACTCAGCTGCGTTACGCCTCCTGCCTCCCCTGCCGCTGACTGCCGAACACGCTCCTGCTAGGATTCCCCCATGCTACGACAAGGAACCTTTTCGCTCGTTTCTGATTTTGCACCTCAAGGCGATCAACCCCGGGCGGTCGCGCAACTTGTCGAAGGGATCGAGCAAGGACTTCGGCATCAAGTCTTGTTGGGCGTGACTGGGTCGGGCAAAACCTTCACGATGGCCAATGTGATCGCTCGGCTCAATCGCCCGGCCTTGGTGATCGCACCAAACAAAACGCTTGCCGCCCAATTATATAATGAGCTGAAGGATCTGTTTCCTGAGAATGCCGTCCGCTATTTCGTGAGCTATTACGATTACTATCAGCCGGAAGCCTATGTGCCCCAGAGTGACACGTACATCGAAAAGGACGCGGCGATCAATGAAGAAATCGACAAGATGCGTCACTCCGCCACCAAAGCCCTGTTGGAGCGGCGTGATGCGATTATTGTCGCCAGCGTGTCATGCATTTATGGCTTAGGCTCGCCGGAAACCTATTTCGACTTGATTATCTTTGTCGAGGAGCAGTCCCAGGTCGAGCGGGATGCGTTGCTGCGGAAACTCGTTGATATTCAGTATCAGCGCAACGATTTCGACTTTCACCGCGGCACGTTTCGCGTGCGTGGCGACGTAGTTGAAGTCTTTCCCGCCTACGAAGAGAGTAAAGCAATTCGCATCGAATTTTTTGGCGACACGGTGGAAACCATAGCGGAAATCGATCCTCTCCGAGGAAAAGTGCTCCGCCGCATCGATAAAGTTCCCATCTATCCGGCAAGTCATTATGTCACGACTTCAAATCGTTTGAAAAAAGCAGTGATTGGGATTCGCGCGGAACTCAAGGAGCGTCTTGCCGAGCTCCAAGCCGAACACAAATTATTGGAAGCCCAGCGGCTGGAACAGCGCACGCTCTACGACTTGGCGTTATTGGAAGAGATGGGTTTCTGTCCAGGCATCGAAAATTACTCTCGCCATTTAGACGGTCGTGCGCCGGGCGAGCCTCCTTTTACATTGTTGAACTATTTTCCTCAGGACTACCTGTTATTCATCGATGAAAGCCATGTGACCGTGCCGCAAATTGGCGGGATGTACCGTGGGGACCGCTCACGGAAAGGGACATTGGTGGACTACGGCTTCCGTTTGCCGTCGGCAGTAGATAATCGGCCCTTGAGTTTTGCTGAGTTTGAACGCTTGGCCGGGCAACGGGTCTACGTCTCGGCAACTCCAGGAGATTATGAGCGGCAGCAGAGTAATGGGCCTGTGGTCGAACAGCTGATTCGCCCGACTGGTCTGATTGATCCAGAAATTATCGTGCGTCCCGCCAAAGCGCAGGTGGATGATTTACTGGAAGAGATTCGCAAGCGCGTGGATAAGGGCGAGCGCGTGTTGGTCACGACGCTGACGAAACGGCTCGCGGAGGATTTAACCGATTACTACCAAGAACTCGGCGTCAAAGTGCGGTACCTCCACTCTGACATCGATACACTCGAACGCGTGGAGATTATCCGCGAACTCCGCCGTGGCGCGTTCGACGTGTTGATTGGCATTAACTTGTTACGAGAAGGCTTGGATATCCCGGAAGTGTCGCTCGTCGCCATTCTCGATGCAGACAAAGAAGGTTATCTGCGTTCAGAGCGATCTCTCATTCAGACTATCGGAAGAGCAGCGCGCCACATCAATGGTTTGGTGCTGATGTACGGGGATCACGTAACGGACTCCATGCGACGCGCGATTGGGGAAACGCAGCGCCGCCGTCGCATCCAGTCCGCCTACAATGAGGAATACAACATCACTCCACAAACTGTGAAAAAAGCCTTGAGTTCCCCACTTGTCAAAGTGTACGAAGCGGATTATGTCGATGTCCCAATGGTGGCGGAAGGACCGGAAGAATATCTCTCCCCTCAACAGCTCGCGGCCTTGGTAGAGCAGACTCGTAAAGAGATGAAAGCAGCGGCGGCGGCCTTAGAGTTTGAACGGGCGGCGGAATTGCGCGATCGACTCCATGTGTTAGAGCAGCGCTCTCTGGGAGTAAAGGAAGAAGGAGTCACTGTTCCGATAGCACGACCAGTGATAGAGACAAAACCTGTTGCTGGTAGGCGAGGGGTCGGAACGGCCCGTGGTCGCGGCGGCGCCGGCAAAGCGGCGTCTCGGAGCCGTATGTCACGATGGCAGAAGTAAAAAAGTTTGCAACTGCGTAAGAAGAGGGACAGCCGGGAGATGCTTACCACACAGTTTTTCCTTTTTAAAAACTTGAAAACGTATGACAAAAAATACATTGACAACTGCTCCATCCATTGATCTCGTTCGTGCTCGCACCGTCCTTGAGGTGGAAGCCGAAGCGATTCGGGCCATTCCACTGAATGATAATTTTCTCCGTGCTGTGGAGCTGTTGAGAAAATGCAAAGGAAAAGTCATTACGACCGGCATGGGAAAGGTCGGCATTATTGCTGCAAAGTTGGCGACTACGTTGTCTTCGACTGGAACCCCGGCGTGCTTTCTGCATCCCGGAGAAGCAGCGCACGGCGACTTAGGACTAGTTAGCAAAAATGATGTGATGATCACCTTCTCGAATAGCGGAAAGACACGAGAAGTGATAGAGACGATCGCGCGCGCCAAAAAGCTCAACGGTATGCATTTGATCGCGATCACTGGTCACCCCAATTCTCCTATTGGACGGCAAAGTGATGTCACGCTTTCGATCGGCGCTGTGCAAGAACCGTGTCCACTGGGACTGACTCCTTCTGCTAGCACCACGGCGATGCTGGCGCTGAGCGACGCCTTGGCGCTCGTCTTGATGCAAAAGAAAAACTTCACCAAGGCGGATTACGCCAAGTTCCATCACGGCGGCTATCTGGGGAAAAGGGCGCGAAAGGAAGCTGAGAAAGAGGCGAAGTATTAGTGAGCGAACGAAAGAAGGCCCTGGCAAGAAGCTCGCTGGAGAGGGCGGTCCTGAGCGTCCAGCCAGGGGATGGAGGGATTCCAGAGGGCAGGATGGACAATACAGAAAAAGAGTGACAGGACGATGACGTGTTGATGAAAAATTGATGACGTGCAGCTCAGGGCGCATTGCGCCGGTGCGTGGTCAGTTCATAGAGTCGTTCTTGCGAACGCATCGGCGTACCGCTTTCCTGATGCACTCGCTGGGTGTGTCCATCCGCAACCAATTCCCGAGCTTTGACAGTATCCGCTAATTGCACGTCAAGAATTTCTTGCAATTGGAACTGCAGCCGGGGATCAAGAATTGGGAACGCGATTTCGACGCGACGATCGAGGTTACGCGGCATCCAGTCCGCTGACGCAAGGAGATACTCCGGTTCACCATTGTTAAGGAAATAAAAAATTCGTGCGTGCTCTAAAAACCGATCGACAATAGAAATAACACGAATACTTTCGGAAAGCCCCGGCACGCCTGGACGCAAACAACAGATGCTGCGGACGATGAGATCGATTCGCACCCCAGTTTGGCTGGCGGCATAGAGCCCATGAATCAATGTGTCGTCAACAAGGTTGTTGATCTTAACAATGAGGCGCGCTGGTCGTCCAGCTTTTGCATGTTCGGCTTCCCGGCGAATGCGAGCAATAAGAGAGTCTCGCATCTCCGTTGGGGCGACGATCAAATGATGAAACTGCTCTGGCCGCGTATACCCAGTTAAGAGATTAAACAATTCCGTCAGATCTTCTCCAAAAGACTCACGGCAAGTGAACAACCCCAGATCGGTGTAGAGATTACTGGTCCCGACGTTGTAATTCCCCGTGGAGAGATGACAGTACCGGCGAATGCCATCGGCCTCTTGGCGCACGACGAGGCAGGCTTTGCAATGTGTTTTGTACCCCACTAAACCGTACACGACATGGGCCCCGACTTCTTCAAGCGCCCGCGCCCAAGTAATGTTCGCTTCTTCGTCGAAACGGGCGCGCAACTCCACCAGAACCGCCACCTCTTTACCCATCTCTGCTGCCCGGGTGAGGGCTTGAGCAATTGGCGAGGTGGGACTCACACGGTACAACGTCATCTTGATCGCCAGCACGCGCGGGTCCTCAGCCGCCGCTTCGACAAAGTTCGTCACCGTTCTGAAGCTCTGATAGGGGTGATGCACAAGAATGTCGCCGCCGCGAATGACACTCCAGACATCCGGGGCATTCTCAAAGGCGGGAACGGGCAAAGGAGAAAGAGGCCGATCTTTGAGTCGCGGCAGGTCAACCGCAGTATACAATTGAAACAGATCAGCGAACGCGGTGAAACCTTCTCCAGCATAGAGATCTTCCGGCGCCAGTTCTAATTCGTCAACCAACGTGGTCAAGATATTGGCTGGCAGATCCTCATCATATTGCAAACGCACCGCCAGGCCCATGCGCCGTTCTCTCACTCCCTGTTCAATGCTCACAAGCAGATCACTTCCACGCGTCAACTTTGTTTCTGTATCCAGCGACATTTCTGCGTCTCGCGTCACGCGCACCGCATGCTAGGAAAGAATCTCGTATCCATGATAAAGGCGCGGAAGATGCAAACGAATTACATCTTCCAACAGCATGAACACAAACTCGCCTGCGGGCGCCGGTAGCGCGATGAAGCGAGAGACGACTTGCGCGGGAATATGCACGACCGAAAGTGAGGTTTCTGGCAACTGCGACGGCGCAAACGAACGCAAGGAAGCGACCAAACAGAGTGAGCGATTGGCCAAGTGGGGAAAGGGATGTCCAGGGTCAATTGCCAAAGGTGTTAACACAGGAAACAAGATGCGACGAAAATAGGACTCAAGAAATTGCGCTTGCCCCTCGTTAATTTCTGAAGGCCGGACGATGCGGACGCCTTCCGCTGCAAGCCGTGGCTGTAGATCATCCAAGAAGCAATTGTGTTGCTGCTCCACCAAATGATGTACTCGCTTGGAAATCGCGGCCAGGGTTTCTATCGGAGTTAATCCATCCGGTCCCGGAATTTGATCACCATCCTCAATCCGCCGCTTGAGGCGCGCAATGCGCACCATAAAAAATTCGTCGAGATTCGAGCTGAAAATCGCCAGGAATTTCACCCGCTCAAGCAGAGGCACTTGCGGATCAAGCGCTTCTTCTAACACGCGCTGGTTGAATTCGAGCCACGAGAGTTCGCGGTTGAGAAACAGCTTGTCCTTCATGCCGAAATGCTCCCGTGAAAAACCTCGTGGAGCAGCAGCCCATGGCGCACCCCATCTTTGCAGACCGTGAGCACTCCGTATCCGCCCGCAGTCATCGTTTCTTCCATTATCACAGCGCCGGCCAGAATAATATCCGCTCGCTCCTCTTTCACCCCAGGAATCCGACGACGTTCCACAAGCGGGGCATTTGCTAGTTGTTCGCGTAGTTGTGAAATGTCAGACCGCCACAACTGTAACCCTTGCCGTGATGGGCGCTCCCCCACTGTGGTTGCGAGCTGCATCGTCGCTAACGCCCGCACCGTACCGCCGAGGCCAATCATGGTCTTCCCTTCGCGCACCGGGGGCAACAGCGTGCTCACCTGTGTCTGCACCGCTTTGCGCAGGGCAAGTATCTCGTGTGGTAGGGGAGGATCGTTCTGAAAAAATTGCCTGGTCGTACGTACGACGCCGAGCGGTACACTGGCGGTGCGATGGATCTCGCCAGCGCGAACGTGTGAAATTTGTACACTTCCTCCGCCAATATCAAGAACGACTCCGTTCCGGAAGGCAAAACGGTCGAGTGCCGCGAGTACGCCTAGACGCGCCTCTTCTTCCCCACTGAGAATACGGACGTCAATATTTTCTTTTTGTCGTAAGACGTCTAACAGTTCATGGCGATTCGCTGCATCTCGCACGGCGGCAGTCGCAACAGCTCGCACACGAAGAGATTGGCCTTTGGGCGCTTCATTCCGCACTTGCACCATAAAGCGACGAATAGCAGCTAGCGTTTCCGCCACGGCCGCTGGCGACAGCATTCCTGGGGGACCACCTCCTAAGCGCGTCTGCACGCGTTCCTGGCGAAGGATAGAAAACCCTTCTTCAGGCGTCAACTTTACTAAAAGACAACGAACGGCATTTGAACCGATATCGATAAAAGTCAATACTTCCGACGCAGCGCCCATACCTCAGGAGCACCTCTTAATTGCTTGCCTTTTCTGCGTGCTGCTGCATGATCCGCTCTAGCTCCTTCAGCGCAAGTTGGACATCGGCTGCGGATGCGTGGAAACGTCGCATCAGTTGGGTCGCATCAATTAAATCACACGGGTGCCGCAAAAGATGGAAGACAAGTTGTTCGGTCGGATTTTCCGCTTTACTTTTCTGAATCTGCTCTACGGTAGTCAAAATAGATCTCCTGATTGTCAAAGATTAAAGAAAAAATCTCAGCTCCCAACAAGAGTCTCAAAGGGTGGGCGCACAGCTCCAGTTTCTCTTTTTCCACCGTGAGCCCCCTTGGCTTCCGGTCCCCTCGCTCCTTGGGAGAGAGGGTTGGGGTGAGGGGGTGTCTACGCCGATCATCCTCTTCTGTGTCCTCTCCCCTCAAGGGAGAGGAGAAAAAGACGACTCTCCGCGTCCCCTATCTTAGTGTGTTTCCTCTATAGTAAGCCTCATACCTTCGCCTGCGAATGTGACAATTCTATGACAAGAATATGACAAATGGATGAACCCCTTCTTTCCGAAGTTCTTTTCCTTCCATTGTCATTAAATTTTCATCACTTCGTCACCTCGGCGTAGAACCCCTCTGCTAAAAAGAAAAGAACACAATAGAGAAAGGAGCTGCATGATTCCATGGCTATGAACGATTTGGTCTCTTTACCTCTTCTCCTCCCATCGTCCTGGTGGCAACGTTTGCAACGGACCGCGCGTAACTGCGCAACTTCTCCCAGTGAATTCGTCAGGGAAGTGCTTGAAGCAGAGATTGTCAGGCGTGAACTGTTGACGGAACCCGGAGACAATCCTCCATTTGATTGGTTAAGCGAGAGCAATGTCCCAAGTTCCACCGAGCAATTGCACTGAGTTTTCTCTTTTTTTCTCTGAGGCAACATTCATGAACAACACTAAGGTAAAAGCGCAAGCGGAACAACATGCGTCTTCTTCGCCCCACCCCGTAAGAGCGCGAGAGGATCTTCTCGTGTGGGATCAGCAAGGAATAATCATTGTGTGGGCAGACGGTCACCGGTCTCGCTTTTCGTGGTCTGACTTGCGTGCGATTTGCTCTTGCCAAGCATGCCAGCAATACCAGAGGTCCACCGCGCCCTTTGAGCGAAACGCGGCCTAAAATAGCGACGTAACAAACTTTTTGTTTTCCTGTCAAACTTCTGTAAGCAGGCGGCACTATGCTATCGCCAAACTCCCCACGGAGGTTGCACGTATGTCCGAGAGAATCGCGCCCCCAATGAATGCGCTACCCCAACAAAAGCTGGGCAAAGTCCTGCCGTTCCGTCCTACACACCCGGCCAACCAAAAAGCTGCAGTCAGCGATCCTCCATTCGTTGCTTCCCCTGATACTGAAATTGTGGACACCATCTTCCACGTGCTGCAAAATCATCTGCAAACGATTGGGTTGGGACTTGACCTCTTACTTACAGAGTCCTTACCCTTTATTGATTTACGCGAATATCAAGGCCTCCCGCAGAGCGTCGAACGCATGAGTCGTTCGCTTCATGAATTGCGTGAGTACAGCACGCCGCAGCCGCTCTCTTTCTCTACAGAGAATTTGGCGGATGTGGTGGAGCGCGTCTCACAAAAAGTCGCGCAAGCGTGGGAGCGACCAGAATGGATAATGCGTACGATCTGCCATGCCCCGCTCGCTACCCCTCGCCTAGACTGGCGGCAGATTAGCAGCGCCCTCGAGCGCACCATCTCCTGCGCCTACGCGCTGCTCCCAACCGAGGGCGGCGAAGTAGAGATTGAATCTGCTGTAACCAGCGTCGGCGCGCAACGATTCGTCGAAATCCACGTACGGAGCCTGAGCCCCATACCGCTGACGATCTCGGCGGACGCTCTTTTTTGTCCCTTTGCTCAGATTAATCAACATCAGCTCGGCCTCAGCCTAATTCTCGCGCAGCAGACCACGTTTCGTCTGCACGGACAGTTCCTCTTCTGCAAACCAGAGGATCGTCAAGGATGTTTTACCTTGCGTTTTCCCCTAGAGGCAAGGAGGAAAACCGGTTTTCTTCCACATAAAAATTTAAGTTCACCGCCCCGCCACCCGCTCTTTCCACGGCGGTGAGAAGACGGCCACAGGTCTGCCTCTTGCTGTGCATTCCTATTCTTACCTGTGGCCGTTTCTTTTTCTATAGTTATCATTGTTTGAGGGCGAACCGAAACGGCACTTCCACAATCACCCGCACGGGTCGGCCGCTCCGACCCCGCGCCGGCTTAAAGCGCCACTGTCTCAGGGCTGCGCTTGCCGCTTCGTCGAGAAGGGGAATGGACTCCAATACTTTGATGTCTTGCTCAACTCTTCCTTCGCGATTGAGAACGGCTTCTAATCGCACCAACCCTTGAATCCCCAGCATACGGGCGCGTTCCGGATAAGATGGCGCAATTTGGGCGATGAGAACAGGAGGCTCTGACGTTTGCGAGATGGGCAGTGGGGCGTCCTCCGTGCGGGTCGGAACGCCAGAAAGGGGCGTCTCTTCTTGACTAATCAAAGGACCAGCGTTTGGTGTTCGTGCATTTTCAACATTATCTAATAAAACTGAAGAGCTTGCTTTGGGGTGCGTTCCCATTTCACTTGGCGGAAAAAATTTCGACGCCGGTGAGGAGGTGCTTCCTTCTCTACGCCTTGCCTCAGCCATGGCTTTCGGCGGCGCGTGTTTCGCGACATCACGAGGTTTCGGTTCTGCAAACGGCGGTCTCTTTTTTTCTTGTCCAATGTCGCTTCTGTGCGGTGGCTCTGAAAAGAGATAGGGTTCCTCCAGCGTAGGGGAAGCGTGAACGTTGCGGGAGCCACTGTTCTGTCTATCTAGTGAAGGAATAAGCCGGAGAACAATTGTACTAGCGGGAAAAGAAGGTTTTATACTTTGTAAATGAGGTCTTGCCAACAACAAGAGACAAGCGCCATGGGTGACAAACGCAAACGCCGCCGCCGCGGTCCATCGCCTGCTGTCCGAGTTAAAGAGAAAAGAAAGCAACTGAGGGTTCCTTCATCGATTTAGGAAAAGGAATAACTGAGTCCAACCAAGAAGCGTAACGGCGGGGCGCGGAAGCCAAGGGATTCGGAATACTTCTGATCAAAAAGATTCCGCACGGTCGCATGGAGCGTTAACGGAGACCACGTCCCGCCAAAATGATAAGAAGCAGCGATGTCGGTTCTGGCGTAGGCTGCGGCTTTGTCTACTTCGAAATTCTCGCGCGGGTCGGCGCTGTCACGTTGTCCTACCGCGTACAGTGAGAGCGCGACTGTCCCGTAGTCGCCTGGTGAAAAGAGGCTCTTTCGCACCGCAGTTGCAACAAAGGAACCACGATGATGAGGACGGTTCAGGAGAGTTCCGGTTGGTGTGGTGAAATCGAGATAGGTATAGTTTCCGTGTAATGTCAACCAGGAAAAAGGCTGTGCGTGGCCCAGGAGTTCAACACCTTGTAAGCGCGCATCCAAATTGTGAGGTAACGGCTCTTCGTCATCCTCTTCAGCAGGAACCCGAATCGCCCCAGGCAGTTGATCGACAACCTCTTCTATCAAATTGTGCACTTGGCGATAGAAATAGGTTACTTCAAGATAGAGCGGGAGTTCTCCGAAATCTTGAGCGACTCCGGCGTTAATTTCCCAACTGTGCTCGGGTCGGAGATGGGGGTTCCCCAGAGTTGGTCCGAACAGCTCGGCAAAGGTTGGGGCGCGAAATCCTTCAGCGTAGCCGATGCGGATGCGAGTGCTGGTCGGACGAAAAAGATAAGAACCAGACCCAGACAAGGTGACTTCGTCATGAAAATGATCGTTATGATCATAGCGTATACCCCCTACCGCACGCATCGTATCGTCGAATCCCCAGAGTTGTTGTTGCGCATACAGTGCAACATTCGAACGGTTGGGATGAAATCGCGTAACCGTTCGTTCTTCCTCTTCATCCTCTTTGGGCTCAGACTTGAATAGGCGCGCCGAACGTTCCTTGAATTCTACGCCAACGGTGGTCAACATCATGTTCCGCCACAGATAGTCCCATTGGGTTTCCGCAGTCAGGATCTCCGTCGGAAAGTGCGCCCTGGTAACTGGTTCAACTTTGCCTTCCTCTTCCTCATCGATTTGGTCGTCTCGGTAGCGCTGATTATCTCGAACGATTGAGCCTGCAATACGGTAGTGCAAACCCTCAGCCGGCGTGTGCGCCCATTCAGTTTTCGCGAGAAAAAAATCTGAACGGCTCCGGGCGTCGGGATCGAGTCTTCCTTCTATAATGTTAAAATTCGGCAGCCCCGTGCGCGTAGTCGTGTACCGCAGAAAGCTGCGTAGTGTTCCTTGCGGCAGCAAATCAGCGTCAGCACGCCACACCGTGGAAAAGTTGTGGTAATCGTCGTTGGTGCGACGAAAGCCGTCCGTCAAAAAAGAAGAGACCACACCGGTAAGTGCAAATGGCCCGCTCGCTCCACTGAGCCCCAGTGCTTCCCGATGCGTTCCTCCGCTCCCACCCTCACCGCTGAGGCTCAAGCGCCACGGACCTTCACCCCGAGGGGTTAAGACATTGATGACGCCGCCGATTGCCTGGGAGCCGTATAAGGCGCCTCCGCCTCCGCGCAAAATTTCTATACGGTCAACATTGTCAGTTGTCAGGTTGGCGAAATCAAACTGCCCGGTCATCGGATCATTGACCTCTACTCCGTCCAGCAGCACCAATACTTGATCAGGAGCAGCCCCGCGAATCGATGCAAAAGCGCTCTGACCGGCTGAGCCGAACTCGGTGATATCTGTTCCCGGCGTCGCGCGTAAAGCATCCGCCACGGAGGTTTGGTTGCGCTGTTCGATCTCAGTGCTGCTAATTGTGGAAATCGAAGCTGACGCTTCGTCGCGTGGGGTCTCTGTCCGCGTCGCTGTAATCACTACATCCGGTAAATTCATTCGCTGCAGCTCTTCAGCCGTAGCCGTCGCAACTGGAGTGAGTAGGATCGCAAGGAGTAACACAAACATGAGTATCCTCTGAGCAGGGTTTATGGGGAGCTTCTTCGTTACACTCA
>CAZUFQ010000131.1:0-11281 GCA_964618735.1 uncultured Enterobacteriaceae bacterium | reverse complement strand
TCCTCATGCCTGCTAATCTCCTACTGTCCCTGCACTTTTAATGCGTTGCCCCTGTGGTGATGAACGATTCTCCCTCAGAGCTTGTCCATTATCTGCGCGGTCAACTCCCGCGTATGGTGGCATTGCTGGGAACCTTGACGCTGGCGGAGTCCCCTTCAACAGTTCCGGCATCGCAAAAGGCGGTCCTTACGCCGCTTGCCGAGATGTTGAGCCGTCTCAACTATACCGTTCGACTCTTCCCAGGTCGCCAGAGCGGCGGGTATTTGTACGCTCGCCCGCAGCAGCTCAGGAAACAGCGCCCATTTCAGCTGCTGCTCGGACATTGTGATACGGTCTGGCCGCTCGGCGCGCTCAAGGAAATGCCCTTTGTTATTGAAGAAAACACTATACGCGGCCCCGGCGTCTACGACATGAAAGCCGGGCTCGTACAAATAGTCTATGCGCTCCAAGCACTGCAGGATCTGCGACTTGAACCAGAGGTCAGCCCAGTTGTCTTTATTAACTCCGACGAAGAAATTGGCAGTCAGGAGTCTACGCCTCACATAAGAAGGCTTGCGCGAATTGCCGACCGCGCCTTTGTCTTTGAACCCTCGTTAGGCATGGAGGGGAAGCTCAAGACTGCGCGTAAAGGCGTAGGCAGTTTCACCATCACCGTCAAAGGCAAAGCCGCACATGCCGGTCTCAATCCGGGTGAAGGCGCCAGCGCCATTTTGGAACTCTCGTATGTCATTCAGAAACTGTTTGCTTTTAACAATTCCGAGAGAAGGATCTCGGTCAACGTCGGCCTGATCAACGGCGGTTTGCGTCCGAACGTCGTCGCCCCGGAAAGCCGCGCTATCGTTGACGTACGCGTGCAAACGCAAGAAGACGGGCAGCGCATCGAAGAGAGTATCCACGCTCTCCAACCGGTCACGCCTGGAGTAGCGCTAGAAATCCAAGGAGGTATCCGACGTCAACCGATGGAACGCACGCCGCGGAACCAAGCGTTATGGGAAGTTGCGCAACAACTCGGACGCACAATCAATCTCGACGTAGCGGAAGGCGCCGCAGGAGGCGCCTCAGATGGCAATACCACGAGCCTGTATACAGCCACGCTTGACGGACTCGGGGCCGTGGGGGATGGAGCACACGCCAAGCATGAGTTTATCTATTTTGACAAAATGGTGGAACGAAGTGCGCTGTTGGTGTTGCTGTTGATGGCGCCGGCGGTGAATAGTTCTGGGTCATAGCAAGGGTAAGACGCTACGGGCAGCTTGCTGACCATGCTCAGCTGTGCACTGCTGAAGGCCCAGTAAAGCGGAAGAAGGGATGACGCTTCTTCCGCTGACAATTTGTAGCTTTGTGGACTTATTTTTTATTAGTTTGACTGCTCGATGGAGCCGCAGGTTGGGCAGCCGCCCCTTGATACGGAGGCACAGCCAGCGTGCGGATATAGGCAATGACATTCCAGATGTCCGAATCTTTGAGCTGCGTTCCCCAAGCCGGCATGAACTGCGCTTTGCCGACAGCAGCCCCTCCCTCTTTAATAATTTTGAATAAATAGTCATCCGTTAACGGGTTCATGTAGTTCCCGTCTGTGTGATTGCGTGGTTTGGTTGGTAAAACCGCGGCAGTCGGACCGTCTCCTTTCCCTGCTGGTCCATGACACATGCCGCAGGTTTTATCGTACGTCTCTTTACCAACTGCCGGATCACCTGGTGCTGCGCTACTAGGCGCAATCAGGGCTCCACTCAAAACCATGCTGACCGCCAAACTGCTTACTATACGTGAGGTGCTCATGAACTTCCTTTCTGTGCAAGTATTCTCCTTTTTGGTAACGGAGATTCTTCTGGTGCGAAAGGGCTTGGTTCACGCACGATAGACAAGGAGATAGCAGATCGGCCACAGAATGACGACAAAATACCAAAAAATCTGTGTGGTCGAGAAAGCCGCAGGCGTCAATTCACCACGCGCCAATTGTACATTGCAGTAGCCAAGCGCCAACAACGCAACCACGGCATGCCACGCCTGTACGCCAACAATGAGGTAAAAGAAAGCTCCATAAGTACTTGACGTCATTGTTAATCCGAATCGTAACAGCCTCACCCATTCATATCCTTGAGACATCACGAAAAACAGTCCTAGTCCGATCGAGAGCGTGAGGAGTCGCTTCGTACGGTCAACGTCACGAAACTCGGCGAACGCACAGTTCGTTTTCAGCAAGGCGAAACCGCTAGCGAGTAAAATGAGCGTGTTAAACTCAGTCACTCTGATCGGCAAGCGGGGCTGACCTGGCGGCGGCCAGAGAGCGCCAGCTTTCACAACAATAAACGCGCTGATCAGGCCGGAAAAGAAGAGGATCTCGGTACCCACAAAAATAAGCATGGCGGCAATGCTATCCAGCATAACGGCCGTTGGACGATAAGCTGGACGCAGCATGGGCAGAGAAACTGTATTCATACGCAATTGACCTTTCCGCCGCAGCTCATGAGCGAGCAGATGGGGAACATTCACCTCAGTAACGCAGCGCCAATTCTGTTTTTTGCTTCAAGACGTCCGGCGCCGCTCATGCAAAAAGCGCAAACAAGACTATCAAGACGGTCAATAAGATAAACCAGATGTAGCGTCGTTCGAAGTTACGCAGGTATGAAGTAGGAGGCGACCCTCAACGCCGTCGCTATCGCAATGCCTAACTCAGTGACAAATGTCAACAGGGGAGAGCCAAGCAAAGGATCGAGCACGCTTACCGTTGCTACCGCCAGTTGTCCCATAGGAACGCCTGTTGCACTCTGTCCTGGCGTTAAGCGGCACAGGCGCTACTTGGGGCGTCAAATGAAACTCATTTGCCTTTATGTTCTCACAGCGTTCTGGCCAGATGTCCCCATCATCAGTCATCGACAATCGCGCTTCGATCTTCGTCTATCTCATATACTTTACATACTAGAAACTTCTATGACGTTATGGCCCCCACATTGTCTAGCTGCAACTAAAAGCGAGAGAATAGTGAGACAGTTTAAAAGTAGCAACGACGTAACGAACAGCGGGAAACTGTTGACGCCTGAGAAGAAAAACCGGTAAGAATTGAGACATTACAACATTAGAATCATCGAGCGATTGAATATCGGCAGCGGTCTTCAATGACCCGATGACTCAATTCCAAGGAGAAAAAATGAAAGTCCTCTTCGAGAAAAAAGGACCCATCGCCTATGTGACCATTAACCGGCCCGAACGGCTCAACGCATGCGACTTTGACACCTACGAGACCCTCGCCCAGGTTTGGACAGAGTTCCGCGATGATCCAGCCTTGCGAGTCGGCATTCTCACTGGCGCAGGTGAACGCGCCTTCTGCGCTGGTAGTGACGTCAAATCAAACTACGTCGAACGACCCAAAGAAGAGCCACAGAATGTACTCTTCCCGATTCTCTTTGATCTCTACAAACCGATCATCGCCGCTATCAATGGACACGCGAATGGCGGTGGTTTGGAACAAGCACTTTGCTGTGACATCCGGGTTGCAGCGGAACACGCTCAGTTTGGCTTGGGTGAAGTACGCCTCGGTTGGCTGCCTGGCGCTGGCGGCACGCAACGACTGCCACGCCTTATCCCTCTGGGGAGGGCATTGGAAATGTTGTACACCGGCAACCGCATCGGCGCGCAAGAAGCGTTACGGCTCGGACTCGTCGACCATGTCGTGCCCATGAACCAACTCATGAACAAATGTGAAGAGATTGCCGGTGAAATCTGCAAAAGCGCCCCGTTAGCCGTGCAAAGAATCAAACAAGCCGCCCTGCGCGGCTTGGACATGCCGCTAGCCGACGGCCTCAAGCTGGAAAGAGAACTCTACAACTGGCTGCAAAACACCGAAGACGCCCGTGAAGGCGCGGTGGCGTTCGCGGAAAAACGGCAGCCGCAGTGGAAGGCAAAGTAAGGTGCGCTTGCGCATCGAAAACATTTTTCATTGGTAAAGTAGGGTGCGCTTGCGCACCGAAGGAATTAACCGTGACCTTTAATGAAGTCCTTACGCAAGTGCGAGAGCTGTTGGAGCGCGAGGGGTTGGAGATTATTTCTGTATTGCAGCGTCTTTCTTCTCCCTCGCCCTTCAAGGGAGAGGGTCGGGGTGAGGATAACGTGATGCTTCAACCTCTAGAAGCCCCTCACCCTAGCCCTCTCCCCCAAGGGGCGAGGGAATTTGCAGGAACTCTCTTTAGCGGGACGAGAGGATTACAAGTCCGCATCGGCGTCCACACTGGCCTAGTCGTGGTGGGCGATATCGGCGCTCCAGGCCGCACGGAACAGCTCGCCTTAGGTGAAACTCCCAACCTCGCCGCACGAATTCAAAGCTTAGCCGAACCAAATACCGCCATCGTCAGCGCCGCTATGCACCGCTTGATCGAGGAACAGTTTGAGTGCCAGCCCTTTGGCTCGCAGCGAAAGCCGAAGCCTGCTTTCTCAAAGCCATCGATATTGCGCGCCAGCAGCAAGCGAAATCCTGGGAACTCCGCGCATCAACGAGCCTGGCTCGTCTGCGGCAACAGTAGGGTAAGAAAGCTGAAGCTCACAAGTTGTTGTTTGAGGTCTACAATTGGTTCACCGAAGGTTTTGACACCAAAGACTTGCAAGAGGCGAAAGCACTGTTGGAAGAGTTGAAGCCTTGATTCATAGCTTCATTTTGCTCAGCCTTCATTACGTTGACAAAAAGTCTATGATCCCTATTACAGAAGGATTGAACTATGGCACATGCAGCAACAACCCAAGACAACGACATCCGTCGAGCAGCGCAGCTGCTTTTATCGTCTCGTTATGTCATGGCGCTGACCGGCGCAGGCATTTCAGTTGAAAGCGGCATCCCGCCGTTTCGCGGTCCCGGCGGACTGTGGACCAAGTACGGCGAGCCGCCTATGAACGGCTATCAAATCTTTCTGCAAAATCCTAAGAAAGCGTGGGAGGAACGCCTGAACCCTCAAGGCCCCAGCAAGATTATCTGGGAAACTGTGGGCTCCGCCGAACCAAACGCGGGACATCACGCCTTCGCTCAATTGGAAAAGATGGGTATTCTACAATGCCTTATTACCCAGAATGTTGACAACCTGCACAAACGCGCCGGGAGCCAGAAGCTGGTGGAGATTCACGGCAACTATACGCTGATCCGCTGCATCGAGTGCAACTCGCGCTATCCAGGTTCCGAAGTGCCGCTCCATCCTTTGCCGCCGCAGTGCCCTAAATGCAACGGCATTCTCAAAAGCGACACGGTGTCCTTTGGCGAACCGATTCCTCCTGACGCTTTGGATATGTGTTACAGCGAAACGCAACTCTGCGACTGTTTTCTTGTGGCCGGCACCTCAGCCACCGTCTATCCCGCCGCCTCGTTCCCGCTTGCGGTGCGACAAAAGGGCGGAACGCTCATCGAGATTAATCTCTACGAAAGTGAGATCACGCCGCTCTGCAACATCAGCCTGCGTGGCCCGTCCGCTGCAGTCATGCCGCAACTCATCGCCGCCATCAAGGAGCTACGCCAATGAAAAAATGGTTCGCTCTTTCTGCTATCGGTGGTGATCGTCCAGGCATCGTCGCGGATCTCGCTGAACTCATCTACGAGTGCGATTGTAATCTGGAAGATTCCAGTATGACCATCCTGGGCGGCGAGTTCGCGGTGTTGCTGCTTCTATCCGGCCACAGCAATGACGTTGAACAACAGCTCTCGACTGCATGTAAACGTCTAGAATGGGAAAAACGGCTGACCGTCTTCTTTCGCCCGCTCGCCGGGGAACCCACTCCTTATGGCGTGGGGGAGCGTTCGACCCCCTATGAACTCCAAGCCACCGGGATTGATAAAGCAGGGATCGTGGCGCGCGTGGCGCGTTGTCTAGCTAGTCAGGGGATCAACATCGTGCAGATGCAAACCCAATCACGGCCCGAGCCTGGCAGCGGCACGGCCATTTATACCATGCCTATTCCGATGACGGTTCCTGACTCGGGCAGCATCCCTACCCTGCAGGACCAACTCAACATGATCGCGGACGAGCTGCATATTCACATCGACCTAGCGCCACAGGCAGGAAACGGATAGAACACAGACGCAACACGCAAGACGCAAGACGTCATACCTGGTGCGTGTCGCGTGATACGTGTCAAAGGAGGCGTTATGAAACTTGGATTTATCGGTGTCGGTAATATGGGCAACCCAATGGCGGCGAACTTGATCAAAGCCGGTCACTCACTACAAGTGTTTGATATTCGGCGTGAGTCCGCCGCAAATTTACTTGAAGCCGGAGCTGACTGGGCCAACAGCCCCAAAGAGGCGGCAACCGGCGCCGAAGCTACGTTCTTATCTCTACCCATGCCGGCGGATGTCGAACGCGTCGTCCTCGCCGATAATGGTGCGCTCGCAGGAACAAAGAGCGGCGGCGTGATCTTCGACATGAGCACCAATTCCCCTACGATAGTGCGCAGTCTCTGCGAGAAAGCCAACGCCAAAGGTGTGGCGTTCCTCGATGCGCCGGTCAGCGGCGGCGTACGCGGCGCCCGCGCGGGGACTCTGGCTATCATGGTGGGTGGGGATAAAGCTGTGTACGATAAGTATGAACCCGCCCTCAAAGCCATGGGCGCCAATGGGGTTCATTGTGGCGCAATCGGACCGGGCAATTTGGTAAAATTGGCAAACAATATGCTTCCGTTAATCAAAAGAATGGCGGGGGCTGAGGCCATGTGCCCGGTTGCGAAAGCGGGAGTTGATCCTAATATTATTTGGCAAGCGGTCAAAGCCAGCAGCGGCGGCAGTTTTGTGTGGGAGTCTGGGACGCGCGCCATCCTTCGTGATAAACTCGCGCCAACATTTACGATTGACTTGGCGAGTAAAGACATCGGTCTCGCGGTTGATCTTGGCAAAGAATTCGGCGTGCCGCTGAAAATGGGCTCCGCCGCTAACGAGCTAATCAAATTCTATCAAGCTAATGGCTATGCGAAAGAAGATGTTTTGGCTACTGTCAAGGAGTTAGAAAAACAAACCGGCACGACCGTACGCGGGACATGGAAAGAATAGGCTTAAAAAACAGCTTATGGCTTATGGCCCGCTCGTTTCACTCGCTCTATGGCGTATGGCTTTCTGGCTGTCTACTATAAAGTGAGCGGAGCGAACGGGCCATGAGCGACAGAGCGAACAAAGTGAGTGAGCCATATGCGTCAAACGAATAATCTTCATGTTGTTGACACGAGTCCACTCGTCACGCCAACCGCCCTGAAGCAAGAACTCCCGATCTCCGAACAGGTCGCTGAAACGGTCGCAACCACACGGGACGCCATTCGGGCGATCCTGCAGGGTGAAGACCATCGCTTGCTCGCGGTTGTTGGTCCCTGCTCCATTCACGATGTGGACGCAGCACGAGACTACGCTGAGCATTTGGTGAAAGCACGGGAGGAGCTACGAGACCGACTCTTGATTGTCATGCGGGTGTACTTTGAAAAGCCTCGCACGACGACCGGCTGGAAAGGGCTTATCAACGACCCACACCTTGACGATAGCTACGATATGGCCACTGGCTTGCGTCTCGCACGAAAGTTGCTGTTGGACCTCGCGCAAGCAGGTCTCCCAGTGGCCACAGAAATGCTTGATCCCATTACGCCGCAGTATCTTGCCGAACTAGTATCGTGGACAGGCATCGGCGCGCGCACCAGCGAAAGCCAAACGCACCGGGAGATGGCGTCTGGACTCTCCATGCCCGTGGGTTTTAAAAACAGCACCGACGGCAGTATTGCCCCGGCGGTGAACGCCATCAGCGCAGCCTTACACCCCCATCGTTTTCTTGGCATCGACAGCGAAGGGCAAGTAAGCGTTGTGAGCACGACCGGCAATCCAGACTGCCACCTTGTGCTGCGCGGCGGCGCCAACGCCCCGAATTACGACGCCGAAAGCCTCGCCATTGCCGCAAAAGTCCTTCATCAGTCTAATTTGTGTACACGTATCATGATCGACTGCAGCCATGGTAACGCGCAGAAAGATTTCAATCGACAACGGCTTGTGCTCTCTGATGTTGCTGCGCAGATTCGCTCAGGTAGTTCGCGGTCGATGGGAGTTATGATCGAAAGTAACTTAGTCGCCGGGAAGCAACCGTTCCCAGCGCCACGCCATCAGCTCGTCTATGGGCAGAGCATCACTGATCCGTGCGTCGATTTTCCCACGACAGTGGCCATGCTCCGCGAACTGGCGGAAGCAGCAGGGGCCGCTACGAAATTCAATTGATTGACGCCTGAGACCACTGCAACCTTCTTGTTCCTATCGTGTTTTTCTTCTTATCACGAAGACAGGAAGGTATGTATGGAAATTGGCGTTTTACTAGTTTCGTTCGCGTTGGTTTTTCTCACCAGTTTTTTACTCTCTGTTCTTGGAACAGGGATATTCTTTTCGCTGCTCGGCGCTAGCGTTGTCTTAGGAGGAGCCATTATCTACAATGAAGAAACTCACTTCACATCCAGAAAGCAGCTTGAGGGATGATCGTAGAGGCGCGCCATTGTCAGTTATCATCAGCGGCTGGCCGCAAGCGCCTGACGGGCCTCGTCAATGAAGGTGGTCCACACCTCGTTAGGCTCCCAGAGACGGCGAATATGTTCGTTCGCCTGTGCAAGCGACCACCCAAGTTTGGCTTGCCCATATAAAGAGACAAAGCTGGACACGCGGTAGTTGGCCGCGCAATGGACAAACACTTTCTTCCCTGTACATGCGTCCATAGCTTGGAAAAATTGTTCGAGGTCGGCGCGTTGAGGCGACTGAAAATCAACTGGAATGTGGTGATATTGCACGCCCAGGGAGCGAACGAGTCCAGCTTCATCTGCTAAACAATAACGCGGATCAAGAAGACCAAGATTAATGATTACCTCAAATCCCTCCTGCGCTAGCTGGCGGACTTGATCCTCAGAGGGCTGACCAGCGGTCGCTAAAGTGTCAGACACAGGCGCAAAATTTTTGATTTCCGCAATGGTCATGATAACTCCTGCAAACAGCGAGCAATTTCTTCACGGAAGAGCGCGAGTCGCTGTTCGTCTCTAAGAGAGAGCGCTAATGCTTCCCCCTCCCGCAACACCGCGAGCGCTGCTTTGTGTTGTCCCTTGCCAAGAAAAATTCCGGCTTTACGAAATAGACGGCTAAAACGTACGGCGGGCGTCTGTAGCGATGAGTTAGCCACGCGGCTTCTCCTTGAGCCGACGACGGCGCGCGGCAAGGAGTGAAGCAAAGGCGGCCTCTAACTCTGGCCGATCCAGTTTGGGCATTTTCAACTCGGAAAAGGGCGGCAAAGGACGAAGCGGCGGTGGCTCCGGACGGATGGCGACATCCTGGACGCGACCGAGGACAAAAAAAATGTCTTTGATGACCGGAGCGCCGAGCCGTTGATTCACCGCATCTCGAATGTGCATTTTGTAAAATTGCATTTCTTGCAAATACACGGAATTGCCCACTGTCACAAACAGTTTTCCATGCTGAATTTTTTTCGGTTGCGCCTTACGTGCAACTAAACGACCAACCGCTTCTTCCCACACTTCCCAGACGCGGTACTCTTGTAAGCGTTCCGCACTAGCAAGATGAGGCAGCACGGCTCGAAGGACATCAGCAGCCGATTTCCATCCGTCTTTGGAGGCCATGACACGCATCTTAAAAGTTCTGGCAAGAAAAAAGAAGAGTCTTTTTCTGCCACAAGGCATAGCGCTGATGACTGCTTGACAACGCTACATATTGGGGTATATCAGCATTCTCAGCAACAACGCCTGATAAAAATTTTGGGGAAGAGGAGGCAGGGGATGGCGGAAAAACTCAAGAAGAAGGTGGGGCTAGACAGCGGCCAGGCAACGAAGCTAAATACACCTGCAGCAGCCAATAGGCGCAAGGGCACTACCATGAAACGCTACTTCACCCGACCGGGCGTCCATCCATACTCAGAGGTTGAATGGGAAAAACGAAGCGCTGTTATTTCTGGGGAGAAGGGTGAGGTTGTTTTCGAGCAGCAGGATGTAGAGATACCCAAATCCTGGTCGCAACTCGCCACGAATGTGGTAGTGTCAAAATACTTCCGTGGTCTGTTAGGCTCCTCACAACGAGAATATAGTGTCAAGCAGTTGATTAGCCGCGTGGTCGACACCATCACGAGCTGGGGACGGAAGGACGGCTATTTCGCCGCGGAGGAAGACGCGCAAACCTTCTCAGATGAGTTGACCCACCTCCTCGTTCAGCAAAAGCTCGCGTTCAATAGTCCAGTGTGGTTCAACGTAGGCGTCGAGGATCATCCCCAGTGTAGCGCATGTTTTATCCTCTCGGTCGAAGACCGCATGGAGTCGATCCTCGATTGGTACCGCAAAGAAGGCATCATCTTCAAAGGCGGCTCCGGATCCGGCGTGAATTTGTCCAAGATTCGCTCCTCCAAAGAACGTCTTGCTGGCGGCGGCACCGCGTCGGGTCCAGTCTCTTTTATGCGCGCAGCCGACGCGTCTGCGGGAGTGATCAAGTCCGGCGGCAAAACCCGCCGCGCGGCAAAAATGGTCGTCCTTGATGTCGACCATCCGGACATTACGGAATTCATTCAGTGCAAGGTCGAAGAAGAAAAGAAAGCGTGGACGCTGATTGAAGCCGGCTATGACGCGTCAATCGACGGTGCTGCGTACGGCTCTATTTTCTTCCAGAACGCCAATAACTCCGTGCGCGTAACCGACGATTTCATGCAAACGGTGCTTGAAAATGGTCCATGGTCCACTCATTACGTCACAACTGGTGATGTCTGCGAAACGATGGCAGCGCGCGCCATGTTGCGCCAGCTTGCGGAAGCGACCTGGCAGTGCGGCGATCCTGGCATGCAATACGACACGACTATCAACTCGTGGCATACCTGCTCGAATACGGCGCGGATTAACGCCAGCAATCCGTGCAGCGAATACATGCACCTCGACGATAGTGCTTGTAACCTCGCCTCGCTCAATCTGATGAAGTTCGTCCGTGACGATGGCGTCTTTGATGCCGCTGCTTTCAAGCATGCAGTCGACATCAGCATCACCGCACAAGACATCCTTGTGGACAATTCCAGCTATCCGACTCCGGAAATTACCGCGAACGCAAAAGCCTTCCGCGAACTCGGGTTGGGCTACGCCAATTTGGGCGCATTACTGATGTCGCTCGGGCTTCCTTATGATTCCGAGGCTGGACGACAATACGCCGGTGCTATCACTGCTTTGATGACTGGTGAAGCCTATCTTCAATCCGCGCGTCTCGCTGAACAGATCAAGCTTTTGTCTGGCTACCCAGTGAATCGTGAGCCGAGGCCCAGCG
>CAZUFQ010000130.1:9291-11295 GCA_964618735.1 uncultured Enterobacteriaceae bacterium | reverse complement strand
AAACCCGGGGGGAGCCCATGGAAAAAGACAGGTTGGAAGGAAAGCGTGGGTGTAAGGTCCCTAACCGTTTGCTTCAGGCCCGTGCGTAAGCCGTCAACATCGTCAAAAAATTCGGCTCGGAACGCGCCGCTCAACTGATCGGTGAAGTGGTAAATAATATAGCCGGCGAGCCCGTCCCAACGCGCATCTTTCGTTCCGCGACCACTGTCTTTAATCGGCGGTAAAAGGTTGGTTTCGTCGGCGTGATTGAAGTCAAGGATGAAGGCCCACTGGTCAGTCGGTTTGTAGGTCGTGAGCAATGTAAACAGCCCACGTTTGGAGTCCCCCCGACCTTTGGCGTCTAAGAACCTCCCCGTGACAGGATCGGTAAAAATGCGTTCCTGCTCTGGTCCCACTGTCCCTGCGGCGTAAAACGTGAGCGTAGGATGAGGCGTGATGGTGAGACCGCCAGTAAACGCTACTCCGTTATTGACCTTATATGAGAACTGATCCCACCCAGTGATGAGACCAGCGTCGAGGGTCATCCAATCGGTAAGCGCATAATTGAAGATCACACCGGTGTGCGTAAACGGAATCGCGTAGCCAAAGAGGATTGAATTGGAAATATTGTAGTTAATATTGTCCCACGTCTTGATGACTTCTTGTCCATGCAAGGTGGCGAACTTTCCTAACCTCATGCTGAGGCCATTGCCGATTGGGAACTTATAGGTGAGGTAGAACTGGGTCGCTTCAAAAGAATTGCGGCTTTCGTTGCAGGAGCCTTTTCCGCTGAAAAATCCGGGAGTTTTACACCAGCGGGTGGTGCGCCCGACCACTTCGGCAGTTTTGCCAAAATCGAGGTCCATGACAAAGCCGATCTCACCGTCGACAACACGTTGAATACGAATGTTGGCGATATCAAGATCGAAATGGTCGGCCTTCCGGTTCATTAAGAGCAGCCCATTCTTACCAGAGTGGGGTTCGTTGAAGTTATAGGTGTAGTTCGCGCCGAGCAGACCGTGAATTTCCACACCCCAGATTTTTTTCAATGGCTCGGAGAGTCCAGCTGCGTCAACTGGGCTCCACGGACTTGGTTTCTCCGGGGCGGCTTCCGCTGGGGCCTCCGTCGGTGGTGTTTCGTCGGCTTGCACTGGTGGTCCGTCGACGAGACCTAAGACAAACAAGCTCATCCCGCATAACCAGCTCAAGTGTTTCTTCATCTCCTACCCTCCATCGTGATGAACGTTTCGCCCCCATCGGGGGTCTTGGCATTGAGCAATGCCCATGCCAGTCTGCAGAGCAAAGAAAATTTAATAAAATCCCCATTGTGTAGAGTTATGGAGAAGCGGGCGCCTAGAAGAGCAGCACGGCAAGGCAGCAGGCGCCTAAACTCTAGACAATCTCCGTTGACAGTAAGCATCCGATCACTTAGTGTCTGTCGTATTAAGACATACATTCCTACCCAGCCCAGGCGAGAAAAAGGAGGTCTTTTATGGCGACTGCAGATTTTGAGGCCCGGCAGCTTTTGAAGGCGTACCGCAAAGGACTCATTTCCGACGTGTTGTTCGAAGAACAAATGCGGGAAATTGGGAACGGAAATGGTCGCGGTAACTACACCTATAACGGTCAGACCCATGCAACCGAGCGCGAGATGATTATGCATGTTCTCGACGAATTCCGGTGCGGGGAAAATTTTGCGGCTGAATATCTGGCGAAGTGGGTTGATGTGAGCGATCAAGAGTGCGTCAAGGGCGGACTCCGCGTCGTGCAGCAACGCGAATCCTATCACGCGCAGATTCTCGAAGCGCGTCTGCGTGAGCTGGGTGGTATTCCGCAGTGCTCCGTACCCCAAGAGCGGCGCGACAAGGAAGTGCCCTTCTATAGTTCAACAGAAACCAAAGATGCGGAGAAACTCCTATCGGTTGCTTCACGCCTTGGCAGTGATCCTGCCAAGTTGCTAAAACCCCTTACCGACGCGATTGCACAGATTCAAGAGGATCAGCAAAGCAAGGAGCTGCTCCGTTC
>CAZUFQ010000130.1:0-9281 GCA_964618735.1 uncultured Enterobacteriaceae bacterium | reverse complement strand
TTCCGGGTAAACAAGGCGGAGGGAGGCGTGTAAGATTATGAATGCGCCGAAAGCGGCTGCCTAAGAGTTTTCTACGGCTGACTAGAGGTAAGGGCTGCTACACAGAACTCCATATCGTCTTTGTAGCGGCCCGGTGATACAGAGAGGGAGTCGTTCTCTCTCTCGTAGATCCTAACAAATAGTTCCTCAATCACTCGCCCCTCCATGCCCATTTCCCTTCCGCTTTCTTCTTCCGTATTGCAGGTCGTCTTGCCCTTACACGAGTCGCTCGGCTCGGGCTGGGAGAGTGTACTTGCGGGCCTTGCCGTAGCGCCCGATCCAGAATTAGCCGCTGCAAATTTGCGTCGCCTTCTTGAAGGCGCACAGGGGTCCGGCGCTGTTCTTGCCGATGCGGATCTATGTCGCGACCTCCTCTTCGTGCTTGGGGCCAGTCAACATCTTGCTAATGTGTTATGCCGCCAAGGCGATCAGTGGGAGAATGTCTTTCTTGCGGATCGACGCTCGTCGCTGAAAAATAGCGCCGAACATCTCGCAGATTTACATCGGCAACTTCCAGTTGAGCTGCCGGAAGAGGATTTTCTGCGTGGGCTGCGAGCCTATCGTAATCGGGAGTATCTTCGTATAGGCCTGCGTGATTTGCTGGCGCTGGCTTCGTTGGAAGAAACAACCAGAGACCTCAGTTTTCTTGCTGAAGCGACCGTGCAGGCGGCGTATGCCCACACGCGCGCCCAATTGCGCGCGGCCTATGGTGAGGCAGTCATTGAGGTCGATGGTCATACGCGACCGCTCGGCTTTGTCGTGTTCGGGATGGGAAAGTTTGGCGGGTTGGAGTTGAATTTTAGTTCAGACATCGATCTCATCTATCTCTATGAACGCGATGGCGGCCTTACGACCGGAGGCGAAAAGGGCGTGATCGAGCCTCGCCGGTTTTTCAGTCAATTAGCGCAAGGGCTCACGCGAGCGTTGAGCGATTTGCAATTCGGCGGACGGGTATTTCGAGTAGACCTCCGCTTGCGTCCGGACGGAGTGAACGGTCCGGTGGTCAACTCGCTGCCCAATACTCTTGTGTATTACGAATCATGGGGACAGACATGGGAGCGGGTGGCGTTGCTCAAAGCCCGGCCCGTTGCCGGCGAAAAAGAATTAGGTGAGCAGTTTCTGCGTGACGTCGCTCCGTTTGTTTTCCGTCGTTACCTTGATTACTCGACGCTGGAAGACATCAAAGGTATGAAGGCGCGGGTGGAGCGTTCGCTCCGCGCCCCCGAGCGGAGTGGCATGAACGTCAAGCTTGGTCGCGGAGGTATTCGCGAAGTAGAATTCGTTGCACAAGCGCTCCAACTCATTCATGCGGGCAAAGACGCGCGCGTGCGGGACCGAACCACGCTCTCAGCGCTGGACCGTTTAGTCGAATGTCGCTATCTGGCTGGGGCCGATCGCGAGGTTTTACGCGATGCGTATCGATTCCTGCGTCACGTTGAACATAAACTGCAGATCGTACAAGATCATCAGACGCACACCTTACCAAGTGACGAGGCGGGCATTCGTGCGTTGGCGCGACGGTTACGCATTCTTGAAGACAAATCAAAAGTCAAAAGTCAAAAGTCAAAAGTCAAAAGTCAAGACATGACGGAATCGCTTTTTGACCAACAAGACGAGGTTGCGCTCTTCTGGTCTATCCTGCGTTTTCACATGGATGGCGTGCATCTGATCTTCCAGACGCTTTTTCACGACGAGGGGCGCGCCCAAGCACAAGCAACTGACGAGCACTCTGGGGAAATTTCCGTTCTCTTCCAGGAATTGCAACACGAAGAGCGCACCCTCTGGCGCTTACAACAATTAGGGTTTCGTCAGCTGCCCGAAGCGTATGCAAACGTTCGGCTTTTGCACGACGGTCCTCCGCATTCTCCAGCGTCGCCCAAACGCCGGAAGTTGCTGTATGCGCTAGAACCATTACTTTTCTCCGAAATTGCCAAGGCGGCGGACCCCGATCGTGCGTTGGCGGCTATGGCAAGCTTGATTGCATCTATCGGGGCGCGTTCGAGTTTTCTGGCGTTATTACGAGAGAACCCCCAGACGTTGCGGACGTTAATTGGTTTGTTTGGCACGAGTGCATATCTCTCCCAAGTGTTTCTACGTCACCCAGAATTGCTGGACAGCCTTGTACGAACGGACCTGGCGCGCGTGCGCAAGAGTCGTGAGAGTATGCAGTCTGAACTCACAGCGCGGTTGGCGGAAGCACTAGAGTTTGAAGACCGCCTTGATATTCTGCGTCGCTACCGGGCTGAAGAATTTTTGCGGATCGGTATTAATGACAGCAATGGCTTGCTCGATGTATTTGGGGTGAACGAGCAGCTTACTGGCCTGGCGGAAGTCTGTCTCAGCGGCGCCTATGAAGTGGCGCAGCGAGCGTTGCTCGAGCAGCTCGGGCGCCTCCAGCCTCCGGGCCGCTTTGCCATTATCGGGATGGGCAAGTTAGGCGCTGGCGAGCTCAACTACAATTCTGACCTCGATTTGATTTTTTTGTATGATTCTGGAGAAGCAGACTCCTACGACAGAATCGGTCCGCAAGAATTCTTTACGAAACTCGTCCAGCGGTTAATTTCCGTACTGCAAGTACAAACCGGTGAAGGATATGTCTA
Source organism: uncultured Enterobacteriaceae bacterium (assembly GCA_964618735.1). Taxonomy (GTDB): domain Bacteria; phylum Desulfobacterota; class Binatia; order Bin18; family Bin18; genus SYOC01. The sequence continues at coordinate 6,642 of CAZUFQ010000130.1, read as the reverse complement.
CAAGATTGACACGCGCTTGCGACCGTCAGGTCGCTCTGGTTCTCTCGTGTCATCGTTTGCTGCGTTCATACGTTATCATGAGACCAGCTCACAGCTATGGGAGCGACAAGCGCTGATCAAAGCGCGGGTGATCGTGGCGGAGCCATCGTTCCATGAAGCGGTAACAAAAGTATTAGAGCAGGTGACGTATGCGGCGGCGATCGACGCTAGCGGCGTTGCGGAGATTGATCGCCTGCGTGGTCGTATGGAACAAGAATTAGCGAACGAACAGGGGGGACGCTTCAACATTAAAACCGGCCGTGGCGGGATCGTTGATATTGAGTTTCTTGTACAAATGTTGCAATTACGCTACGGTCAGCAGCTCCCCGCTCTGCGGCAGCGCGCTACGGTGTCCGCCTTAAACGCTCTGCACGCCTGCGGTGTATTGTCTGAGGATGATTTTGTAATGTTGTCTCAGGGATATCGCTTCTTACGCACGTTAGAAAATCGCTTGCGTATCGAGCGTGATCAGCCCGTGGAAGCCCTGGAGAGCGAAGACGCACAACTGACGCCTCTCGCACGGCGGCTCGGCTACGAGGGAGATGAGGCTGGGGCGCGATTATTGACGGATTATCAACATCAACGTGAGGCGTTGCGCGCGTGCTACACCCGGTGGTTCGCGCAAGAGAAAGGACAAGAATAATGAGTACAGAACAGGAACGATCAACAACGGAAGATTTTGCTACTCTTTTTGCACATGAGGAGTCGATTCCCCCGTTGCACGAAGGGCAGATTGTCAAAGGGCGTGTCGTGCAGATTAGCGACGATAGCGTCTTTGTGGACATCCAGGATAAGGGCGAGGCGATTATTGCACGCGCTGAATTGGAAGATGGACACGGGAATTTAGAGGTCGGCGTTGACGATGAAATTGAAGCGACGGTAGTGAGCACGGACAACGAGATTCGGCTGTCGCGGAAATTATTGAAAGGCATGAAAGCTCGCGCCTTGCTGGAAGCCGCCGTGGCGAACGGACTGCCGGTGGAGGGCCGAGTCGCTGGCGTCATTAAGGGCGGTTACGAAGTGATGGTGGCTGGGATACGCGCCTTTTGTCCCTTCTCGCAGATCGACACGCGCCGCGTCGAATCGTCTGATGTCTATCTCAACCAAGTCCTCGAATTTCGTGTAACCCGTTACGGAGACAACGGACGGAACATTGTCCTCTCGCGCCGCCAGCTGCTTGAAGAGCAAGCCAGGAAAGCCGCTGAGGAAATACGACAAAAAATCGTCCCTGGAGCCGTGTTATCGGGCACGGTGTCGTCACTGACGGACTTTGGCGCGTTCGTTGATCTTGGTGGGGTGCAAGGGTTAGTGCATATTTCTGAACTCTCGCACTCGCGCACCGTGAAAGCGGCGGATCTGTTGACCGTGGGGCAAACCCTTCCCGTCAAAGTCCTCAAAGTAGACGAGAAGACGGGGAAAATCGCTCTCAGCCTGAAAGCCCTTGAGGGCGATCCCTGGGCGGCTGTGCCGACACAATTACGAGAACGGCAGATCGTGAAAGGGCGTATCGTCCGGGCGATGGATTTCGGAGTGTTTGTCGAGTTGTTGCCCGGGGTAGATGGACTGTTGCACTTAAGCGAAGTGCCGCGTAGCCAGCAAGGGCAGGTCAAAGAAGCCGCCGCCGCTCAGGAAGAAATCACCGTAATGATCTTGTCTATCGATCCGGAGAAGAAACGGATTTCTTTGGCGCTTGCTCCCGAAGGCGCGGCGCCTGGCGAGCAAGTGGAGTCCTCAATCACAGTCGGCTCTGTCTTGACCGGGGTGGTGGAGCGTGTCGAGCCTTTTGGCGTCTTCGTGCGGCTCGGGCCAGGACAGACGGGTTTGATTCCCAATGCGGAAATGGGCACTCAGCGCGGCGCCGATCATCGTCGTGATTTTGCCCCAGGCACGGAAGTGAAAGTGCTCGTGCTGGGGATTGAGGACAACGGCAGGCGCATTCGTCTCTCACGCTCGAAAGCGCTCGTCCAAGAGGAGCAGGCCGAGACGCAAGCCTACCTCAAGGGCGCTGCCCCGAAAGGGCGCGGGTTTGGCGTCACTTTAGGTGATCTGCTCAAGCAGAGCCGCAAGAACTAATAGTCTGATGCAGTAAAGATGAGGAATAAACGGGCCACGTCGTTCCCCCGAAAATCCCCTTGCCCCTTGGGGGAGAGGGTTAGGGCGAGGGGCATCAAATAGTCGCTCTCCTTTTAGTAGTGGTCGCGCCCGGCTAACGCCCACGCACTATCCCAGCAGCGACGACTATCGCTTTACCCTCTCGCGCTTGCAGTTCCGCCACCGCTGCCCGTAACGACTCGTTCTGCGCCCTGATCTCGGCTACCTGTTGCGCCACGGCGTGCACTTGCTCTAACTCGCGGGCTTGCGCCTCCAGTTGGCGATGTTGACGTTGGAGTTCGTGCAGAAGGATCGGGGTCAACTCTTCATAGCGAACCCCTTCGACCTTGCCGGAGGTGTCACGGGTGACTAACTCAGGATAGACCTGCGCTACCTCCTCCGCAATCAGCCCATACTGCACGGGGCCTTGGGAGTCTCGCTTATAGTGAAACGTGACGGGGCGCAGCTGCTCAAGCTTCTGCTGCTGATCACCAAGAGGCTGGATGTCGCGTTTGTAGCGAGCTGATGACACTAGCGTCCCGAGCTGTCCATTGGCGTTGATCAGCACCGTGTTGCCGACCACGGGCGTGGCAGCGACCCCGGCCACAAAGGTGCGGGTTTGGATATTCCCGAGGCGTAAGGTCTTCGTTTCGGCAGCGACCCCTGGATTACCCAAATAGATATTCTGGCTGCCGGTCTTGAGGTTCGCTCCTGCACCCCAACCCACAGCCGTGTTGCCCACTCCGGCAGTCTGCGCTGCTAATGAGCCCCACCCTAAGGCGGTGTTATAACTTCCTGTGACGTTACTCAAGAGTGCTTGTTGTCCCGCCGCCAAGTTAGACTCCCCTGTCGTGTTAGCAAAGAGCGCCTGGGTTCCGGAGGCGGTGTTGTTGGAGCCGGTAGTGTTGGAGTGGAGCGCAGCGGAGCCAGTGGCCGTGTTGTCGTGGCCGGCGGTGTTAGCGAAGAGGGCGTCGACGCCGGAGGCGGTGTTGGCGTTGCCGGTGGTGTTAGAGAGGAGCGCATTGCTGCCGGAAGCGGTGTTGTTGGAGCCGGGGGTGTTAAAGACAAGCGTCTGGATACCCCTGGCGGTGTTGTTGGAGCCGGTAGTGTTAAGGAGAAGCGTCTCGGCGCCAGTGGCGGTGTTGTTGGAGCCGGTGGTGTTAGAGAAGAGCGCATTGCTGCCAGCGGCGGTGTTGGTGGAGCCGGTGGTGTTAAAGAAGAGCGCCTGGGTTCCGGAGGCGGTGTTTCCGAAGCCAGTAGTGTTGCTGGCGAGCGTATTGAAGCCGGAGGCGGTGTTCGAAGAGCCGCTTGTGTTTGAGAAAAGGGCGAAGCTGCCGGAGGCGGTGTTATCGAAGCCAGTGGTGTTAGAGGTGAGAGCATTGAAGCCGGCAGCGGTATTACCGAAGCCCATGGTGTTAGCGAAGAGGGCCTCGAAGCCAGTAGCTGTATTGTTTCTGCCGGTGGTGTTGGAGAAGAGCGCGTCGACGCCGGTGGCGGTGTTGGCGCCGCCGGTAGTATTGGTGGCGAGGGCATTCTCGCCGGTGGCGGTGTTTTCGCTGCCGGTGGTGTTGTGGGAAAGCGCGGTATCGCCAAAAGCAGTGTTTTTGATGCCGGTGGTGTTGGCGAAGAGAGCATTGAAGCCGGTGGCGGTGTTGTGAGAGCCCGCAGTGTTTTCGTCGAGAGCGCCGTCGCCAAAGGCCGTATTGTCCCTGCCAGTGGTATTGTGCAGCAGCGCATTCGTTCCGCCGGCGGTGTTGGCGGCAGCGTCGCTGACGTCGTTGTTCGGCGGTCCGCCGTAAGAAGAGTGCGCGAACAAGAGGAGGCAACTGGTGAGGAGAAAGGCGAGGGAAGCCTGACGAAGCATACGGACCTCCTTGAGGGATCAACGTGGTCGGCGCAGTGGGGGACGCCGCCAAAAAAGCGCACGACCGCGATTGTGTTTTTTCTGTAAAGACGTAACGAATGAGGCGGCTTTGCTGGTGCACGAAGAAGGGCTTTTATAAGAGCGTTCCCCCAGCATCCAAGCCCAGCATCAACCGCCCGAAAGCCTCTAGCCTGCCATCGAGATCGAAGACTACGTGACACGAGATCGTATTCAGGTCGCGGAGCGCGCGTTGCAAGGGGTGGTCGAGAAAATGCGCGTGGGCCCCGCTGGCTTCGACTACCGTCTGCACTACTCGTTTGCATCGATCAACCGCGACGGCGAATTGGGTCGCCCAGCGCGCACGGTCGATCATAGTCGCCGTGTTGCGCCGGGCGCAAACATCCGCTATCACGTCCCGAATCAGCAATTCTGCTTCGCGTACTTCCACCTCAACACGAGCCAGGCGCATCTGCGCGGAAGCTTTGTCTGCTTGCCTGATCCGCGACCCCAACCGCACTCGATTCGCTAGCTGCTCACGAAACCGTTGCACAGCCATTCGGGCTTGTCCTAAAGCGGGCGTCGTCGCCGCCATCGTCAGCACAGGCAGCATGGGGGTGCGATAGAGAGGACCAGCATGCAGGCGCGAACCGGGCGCTTCGCCATTACCCATCTCCAGCATCGAGACGCTGCGCTCAGCAGGGATGTACACATTGTCAATCACCACATCATTACTGCCCGTGCCGACCATGCCATCGACATACCAGGTATCCTCGACTTGCACTTGCGAGAGGGGCACGGCAAACCAACGGGAATCAGGTTTGCCTTCCGGAGTTTGCTCCAGCGCCCCAGGAATCACCCAATCACAGTGCATAACACCGCTAGCCCACTGCCAGCGCCCGTTTAGGCGATATCCTTCCCCTTCGCGCACAGCCGAGCCGCTCGGGGCCAGCATAGCCGGCGCCAGCACGTAGGAACGATTGGCAAAGAGTTCTTGCTGAAAGGCAGCGGGAAACTGCGAGAGAATCCAGTTGTGTTCGATGTAAAAATTAGCCACCCACGCCATCGACGTATCGCCTTCTCCGAGTGCGAGCCCCACTTCAAAAAAGGTGTCGAGATCCAGCTCCAACCCGCCATAGCAGTGGGGCACCATCAGCTTGAAAATCTCAGCTTCCTCCAGCGCACGAATGACGGCGTCAACCGGCTTGCGCAAGCGCTCCGCCTCGGCGGCGTGTGACGCCAGGAGCGCCGAGAGCCCGCGGGCGCGAGCGATCAACTCCGGGCCGGTCGTCGGCATCGTATGTTCTTGCTCGACTAGTTGTGTCCCCATTTTTCTCTCCTTTTTCTCTATTTTATTTCTTAGCAGTGAACACTAGCACGCCGTCGTCGGCTGCAGCTTCCTTGTCGGCGTAGGCGCTACGCACGGTGACGTCGCGGAACCCGGCCTGGGCAAGCATCAGCAACAGTTCCTGGGCGAAATAAGCACAGACGCGTAAACTTTTTTCTTCTTCAGCGACGAGTTTTCCTTCTCGCCACAGGGCGACACGAATCTCCAACGTTTCTGTTTGTTCCAAGGGGTTGACATCCGCTAGGCGTAATTTCAGCTCATACTCGTCACCGTTGGTGGCGCGTTTGCGCTGACCTGACGCCGGCCAGGCTTGAGGCAACTGGCGTCGTTTCTCTGAGGTCCAGTATTGCCAGGCTCCAGCAGTTTTGTAAGGGAGATGGTGGTCGAAGACCAGTACGCCTCCAGGATCGAGATGCTGATACAGCCGCCGTAGCGCTTCCATGTCATGTGGACGACTGCCGCCGATCCCAAAGCCGCCGCAGATAAAGATCGTTTTATAAGTACGCGGCAGCGCCAGCTCGTGCATCGCCTGGGCATAGAGCCGAGGCGCAAGTCCTTCTTCTTCAGCTTTGGCGCGACAAAGATCGACCATATCAGTCGAGATGTCACACCCATCTACATCCAACCTGGCGCGGAGATACGGAAGCAGCAGTCGACCCGTACCGCACGCCACATCGAGCGCGGGTTGACCGTATCTTTCGACACATTGTTGAAAATAGGCGATCTCTGGCCCATCGGTATTAAACTCCGCCCACCACTGGGCCACTAAACCATAATGCCACGTCTGCGGTGTTGTGGTCATATTGTCTCCTTGCATAAAGGAAATATAACAGCGAGCGCCAGGCAGCCTCTACGCGCCAGCGGGGGTTGAGGAAACTGGCGGTTTAGCGACCGCGCACTGCTTTTGTCGTTATGGCTACCGATTGCCCGCCCCGGTCTTGGATCTCTGCTACCGCTGTCTGTAACACTTCGTTCTGTGCTCGCAGTTCCGCCACCTGCCGTGCAACTACCTGTAACTGCTGAATCTGTCGCTGTTGCTGTTGAAGGGCGAGCAGCAAGAGCGGCGTTAATTCCTCATAGCGCACGCCTGCAATCTTCCCAGTCGCATCGCGGGTGACTAACTCCGGATATACTCTGGCGACTTCCTCTGCGATCAAGCCGTACTGGAGGGGACCTCTGGGCTCTTGCTTATAGTGAAACGTGACCGGGCGCAGTTGCTCAAGCTTCTGTTGCTGATCGCTAAGGGGGTGGATGTCGCGTTTGTAGCGAGCTGATGACACTAGCGTCCCGAGCTGTCCATTGG
>CAZUFQ010000129.1:0-11306 GCA_964618735.1 uncultured Enterobacteriaceae bacterium | reverse complement strand
GATTTGCGTTGTCTGCTCTTCCCTATCTCAAAGAGGTCCCCATTACCCTGTATGGACCACACGATCAGGGCGTAGGTCCCCGTGAAGTGTACCATACGCTCATGCAGCCGCCCTATTTCCCAATCGCACTAGCAGAAGTTGGCAGTCACATCCGTGGAGTTCATATCCCGCAGCCCTCCGGTTCAGTGTTAGTGATTCACCCAGAAGGGGGTCGGACAATACTGAGTCTTGACGCTTTTGAGGGCTTGACTAAGGAAGGGGCTCAGCTCCCGTTCAAGCAAGGGAGATATTGTGATCTTGCGGAATGTCTGGTGATCCGTATGCAGCGCAGCAATCATCCTGAACGCACGATTTCGTACCGTTTTGAGGAGCGTCCCAGCGGAAAGGTTTTTGTCTTTGTCACCGATCATGAGAACCAAGATGGGCTGCCCACTCGGTTTGCGGCGCATCTATGGGAGGCGGATTTGCTAGTGATGGATTCGCAATTTACGCGTGAATTGAACGTAAAACAGACGGCGGGTTGGGGGAACGGAACGCCAGATCATTTCGCACGGTTAGCGCATGCTGTAGGTGCGAAGGCGTTGGGGTTGACCCATCACGACCCTGCTTCTTCTGATGCCCTTGTGGATGAGATTGTGGCGACGGCTAGGACGTTGCTTGCTTCGCAAAGGCGACCTATCCCCGTATTTGGGTGCCGCGATTATCTGACTGTAGACGTGGCGGACGTAACCGGTTCGGTAGAAGATTCCTTCGTCACGACTAGCGCCAACAATGCGCATTCGTAGGACCGGACATCGTTCTGATTCCAGGCAAGCACTGTCTCTTCATGAGCACAGATTCGCTACGCTGCTCGTGCTATTTTTGCGGCGATGATTGATGCCTGGGTGGTGTGCGCAGTAGGCTCTAAACTCTTACCAAAGAGTTCAATCATAACTGTCCAGACAATTTTGTGGATATGATCACGATCGATCAAAGGATAGATTGTTTCGACCCGTTCAGTGAGGTCTTGGGTGTATCGTGCAAGAAGGTCGAACTCGTCTGCTTTGAGTGACAGCCAGTCTTGGGGTTGCTGCGTATTTTGAAGAGTTGGGTGCGTTTCTGGTACGTCTGAGCGAGTAGTCATTGGAGCGGAAGCAGCATTATTCGTCTCTTGAGCGGGGGGAGAATTTTTCCATTGGTGTTCATCCTGCCACCAGAGAACCAACGAAGCGATGACGCATCCAATGAGGGTAGTCACAAATCCCCATATTGTAGTAGTGAGACCTAAGGTTGTCGTGCAAACCGCGAAAAGACCAATAAGAAACAGTCCATACCCAATTATCCATTGCACCATAAAGTCCCTCTTTTCTCATGCTTGCCGTTGCCCCCCTTTGTACCTTTTCTCCCCCTATTGCTTAGGGTCCACATCGGCAGATTCCCATAAATCGTCAATACACTGTCATCTACAAAATTATATCATTAGTGAGGAGTAAAAAGTCAAACCGACGAGTCAGGAGAAGGAACGAAGGGGAGAAAAGCCCGACGTTTGTCTCGTCGGGCTAAGCAGGGCTCTGCAGAAAGGAGGAGAAAATATCTACTAGTTTTTCTTTTTCGCTGGCGTCGGCGGCTTTGGATGGTGCGGTGTAGCGGCATGCTCTGGTTTTGCAGGCGCCGTTGGGGCTGAGGGGGAAACTCCCGCCGCCTTTGGCTCTTCGGTTTTTATATCGCTTGCTGCAGCTGTCGGTTGCGTCGCTTATTGAGCCTGGTTAGTAGTAGTGGCTGAAACCGTTGCGTCCTGAGGTTCTGCCGTTGCTGAAGAAGATTGTGGAGTGTTGACTGCTCGTGCTTTTTGCTCTTCAGTTATGACGTTGGCTGGCTGCGCGACATTTTCTGTTTTTGCCGGAGTCTCCGAGCTTTGGGGCTCTGTAGCAGTCCTGGACTGGGGCGCTGGCGCGTCTTCTGTGGTTGCGGCTGGCGGAGTTTTTACCGGGGCGTTGTCAAACAGGCTCTTGGTATTCTGCTTTGCTGCTCCGTAAGTTAAGGTGAGAGAGGTAATCATAAAGATGGCGGCGCTGGCGCTGGTTAGTTTTGTGAGGAGATTTCCTGCTCCGGAGCTGCCAAAGAGCGTCTGGCTCGAACCGCCGAACACAGCACTGACATCCGAGCCTTTTCCTTGTTGTAAGAGCACAACAATCGCCAAGAAAAAACAAACAATAATGTGAATGATCGTAATGAATGTGTACCACATAGGGGCGTATCTTACTGGAAACAGACGATTCGAGTAAAGGAGTCCGCTTGCAAGCTTGCTCCGCCTACTAGAGCGCCGTCGATATCTGGTTGAGCCATAAGACCATCGATATTGTCTGGTTTCACGCTGCCACCATACAGCAGTCGCACGGCGTCAGCAGTTAAAGGGTCTGCCAGATCAGCAAGAATTGCTCGGATAGCAGCGTGGACCTCTTGCGCTTGTGCTGGAGTGGCTGTACGGCCCGTTCCAATTGCCCAAACGGGTTCGTAAGCAAGGACGAGCGCTGTAAGCGCTGACTTCTCTTGTCCTTGGAGTGCGCTACGCACTTGGCGTCCAATGATGGTCATTGTTGCGCCACTCTCTCGTTCCTCCAACGTTTCTCCCACGCAAATGATAGGTATCAGGCCATTTTGTTGAGCAGCCTTGATCTTTCGCGCTACTTGTTCGTCTGTTTCTCCGCAGTACTGACGCCGCTCAGAGTGACCGACGATGACGTGTGAACAGCCTAGCTCTTTTAGCATGGGGCCTGACACCTCGCCGGTAAACGCACCCTGTGGCTCCCAGTGCAGATTTTGTGCTGCGAGACGAATAGACGAGCCTAATAACAACTGTGCTGCTGTTGTCAAACTGGTAAACGGAGGCGCCACCACAACTTCGCGATCGGAGAGAATAGTTTTTGTGAGTTTTTCTTTGAGGGCGGACAGCAGCGTAAGCGTTTCGGACCTCCCGCCATACATTTTCCAATTGCCAGCGATAAGAGGACGTCGCGCCATGGGTTAATTGATCCTCTGGCCGATATAGAGGGAGACATCACGCATGCGATTAGAGAAGCCCCATTCGTTGTCGTACCAGGAGAGAACTTTCACGAAATTATTGTCCATCACCTTAGTGAGCAATGAATCAAAGATAGAGGAATGAGGGTTGCCGTTGAAGTCGGTAGAGACGAGTTCTTCGTCGCAGTATTGCAGTACGCCTTTAAGCGGGCCTTCGGCAGCTGACTTCATTGCGGTATTGATGGCTGTTTCTGTTGTTTGCTTGTCAAGTTCGGCGACGAGGTCTACCACTGACACGTTCGGTGTCGGCACACGGACTGCCAGACCATCGAGTTTCCCTTTGAGATGGGGTAAGACTTCTCCTATTGCGCGAGCTGCGCCGGAACTCGTAGGAATCATCGACATGGCTGCTGCTCGTGCGCGACGCATGTCGGAGTGTGGAAGGTCGAGAATGCGTTGATCGTTAGTGTAGGAATGGATGGTAGTCATTAGTCCGCGCTTCACGCCGAAATTTTCATGCAATACTTTGGCAATTGGGGCAAGACAATTAGTGGTGCAGGATGCATTAGAGATGATGTGGTGTTGGGCGGGATCAAAAGCAGTATGGTTGACACCGTAGCAAAGGGTAATGTCCGCACCTTTGGCGGGGGCGGAGATGAGCACTTTCTTCGCGCCTGCGGTGAGGTGGGTAGCGGCCTTGTCTCGATCAGTAAAGAGACCACTGCACTCCAGTACAAGATCTACCCCAAGCACCTTCCAGGGAAGCTTGCCGGGATCACGTTCTTGCAGGATTTGCATGCGCTTGCCATTCAGGATGAGAGCATCTTTTTCCACCGCGAGATCGGCTTTCAATTGTCCATGAATAGAATCATAGCGCAATAGATGGCCCAAAGTAGCTGCATCCGTGATATCGTTAATTGCAACAATGTCGAGCCCCGTTTCGTTAAGGCAAGCGCGTAATAGGTTACGACCGATACGACCGAACCCATTGATTCCTACTCGTACTGGCATAATGTGGTGTTCCTTCTCGATGGTGTAGAATTATACCATCATCTTTTCCGATTGAGCACGGTCAGTCAAGTTGAGAAGGGCATTGAAGAAGTCAGGCGCTGAGCGTTTTGCCAGCGGACAATTGACTCTCTGGGGTTTTTGTAGATATTACTGCTATATACAAAATAGCTCTCCCTGGGGCCTTACCTGCTCACCCACTGACAACGTGACGATGTAACTTCAAGTGTATGCAGTCAAACTGGTTTTTCTGGACAATAACCGCTGAACTCGAGGCTTCTTTACGACAAGACAGTGTCGTAGATATGGTAATCCATTCTGGACCCCTTGTGCAGCTGGTGCTCTATCTGCTCTTGGGATTTTCGATCGTCAGTTGGGGTATCGCCTTCTATAAATTTCGGCAAATCCGTCAAGCGCGTCGGGAATCTGAGCGGTTTACGACGGTATTCTGGGAAACAAAAAATCTTGCCTCTATTCATAATGCGAGTTTGGAAATGAAGGAAAGTCCTGTGGCGCAGGTATTTCGCGCTGGCTATCAGGAATTGATGCGTATTACGCGCGCGCGAAAGCAAACAGCAACGGGTGAAGGAGACTTCCCGGAAGAAGGTGGAGTAAACAATGTTGAACGCGCTATGCGTCGCGCCATGCGAGAACAAGTGACGCATTTAGAGCGGGCGCTCACGTTCTTAGCAACAACTGCGAGCACTGCCCCGTTCATCGGGCTGTTTGGCACGGTGTGGGGCATTATGAACGCCTTTCGGGGATTGAGCGTGACTCAGTCCTCAAGCATTCAAGCGGTAGCCCCAGGTATCGCTGAAGCGCTTATTGCCACGGCTGTAGGACTTTCTGCCGCGATTCCCGCAGTGATGGCCTACAATTATTTCTCTCGTCAGGTCAAAGTGCTTGCTTTTGATATGGAGAATTTCTTGGCTGAATTTCTCAACATTGCGGACCGTCACTTTCTTTAACTTTCTGGGTTTGACACAAACGAGGATTGCTCATGGCTTTCGATCAACAGGAGCAAGACAACATTTCACAAATTAATATCACCCCGCTCGTTGATGTGATGTTGGTGTTATTGGTGATTTTCATGGTGACTGCCCCTATTCTTCAACAAGGAGTACATGTTGATCTGCCCGAGGTGACTGCGGCTCCTCTAGCCGGTTCTGAAGAACAACTTGTTGTTTCGGTGACACGCGAGGGCAAAGTGCAACTCAATGATGCGCCGATCAAAATGGAAGAACTCGGACGAAAATTAGGTGCTATCGTCAATGTGAAACCTGATCGCCAGGTCTATTTGCGTGCGGACAAGAACGTACCGTATGGAAAAGTTGTTGAAGTCATGGCTGCCGTACGTACTGCTGGGGTGCATAAACTTGGTATGGTGACCGAACCTCTAAGAGAAGAGCGATGACCTTTCGCATGAGTGGCGGGTCGTACGAGGACAAGCGACTCCGCCAAATGATCCTTCTCTCTGCTGTTTTGCATGTTACAGCTATCGTGTGGATGCTCAGTGGATATTGGACTCGCTCGACGCACCCTCGCGCCGTGGCCTACACAGTTGAGCTAGTGAACCCCGCAGCCTTAGGAAGCAATCTCCCCAGCGGTGGAAAAAGTGGCGGTCATGTTGAAGCAGAGTCTGGAGTGTCCCCGAAGCCTGCCACGCCATCGTCGCCGTCTTCGCAGCCAGCGAAACCGTCCGTACAAGCTGTCCAGAAAGAAGAAAGCAAACCTACTCCTCCGGCCCCGAAGAAAGAGGCGGTAAAAATTCCAGAAAAGGAAAAGCTTGTTGAGAAACTGCCGGTAAAGCCTGAACCGGAAAAAGTAAAAGTTGAAGAGAATAAACCGGAGATAAAGAAGCCGGACCTCAAAGCGGAAATGTCGAAAGTTGCCAAAGTTGAAGAGCCAAAGCTGGAAGTGAAGAAACCTGAACCAAAACTAGAAGTGAAAACCCCCGAGCCCAAGCCAGAACCAAAAAAAGCTGAAGTAAAACCTGAACCTGAGAAAAGTCCTCCGAAAAAGATCGAGGAGAAAAAACCCGAGCCGAAACCAACCGAAACAAAGCCGCAAAAGGTTGAGCCGAGACCTGAGAAATCAGAAAAGGAGATAGCGAAGACCGAAGCGCAAAAGCCTCCGGTCAAAACAGTGGAGAAAGCGGCGGAAGAAAAGCCAACACAAGCTGCGGCCCCTCAGGCTGAGGACGCGGATCGGCAAATTGCGGCGGCGTTGGAGCGTGTAAAAGCTCGAGTGCAATCAAAAGGAGGCGGAGAAGGCTCTAAGGAGGTCAAAGGTTCTAGTCCGACTACAAACGGCGGCGATGCCGGTCAAGGTGGAGGCGAGACTGTACGTGGGCTCGAGTTCATTTTGTATACACAACAATTGCAGCGACGAGTGCAAGAAAGCTGGATTGTCGCGGAGAAAAAGCCGGGACTCTTGGCTTCGGTGAGCTTCAAAATTCAAACAGATGGAGAAGTGCAAGAGGTAGAGCTAATGAAATCGTCTGGCGATAGCACGTTCGATCAGTCCGTGCTGCGTGCGGTGCGGAAATCCGCTCCATTTCCTCCTCCACCGCAAAGCTATGCACAAGAATTTGCCTCACAGAAAATTGTCATGAATTTTGGCGGGGAAGGACGGGTAAACTGATTCTATGCCGGAAGTTCACATACCGAGAGGACAGCGGATTATATGCCTAGGGGTATGCATCTTTCTAATATTGACGCTTCAAAGAACCCTCGCACATGCGCAAATCCGTATCGATGTACCGGAACCCGGAAGTGCTGGGTTGCCGATTGCTATTTCCCCGCTCAAAAATCTCAATAGTAACGGGTCGCAACGTCTCGGGGATGAATTTGCCGATGTGATTGCTCGGGATCTCGATCTTTCCGGATTATTTCGTGTCATTGATCGCGATGCCTACATTGAAGGACCTGGAGGGGTTGGGCTTGAAGAAATTAATTTTCAAAATTGGTCAACTCTAGGAGCACTCGCACTTTCGAAGGGGAATTTGCAGTTGGACGGCGATGATCTTACCATTGAAGTGCGTCTGTTTGATGTTGCCCAGCGTAAACAATTAGGGGGAAAACGGTACCGCGGAGAGAGGAAAGATGTGCGCAGGATGGCGCATCGCTTTGCTGACCAAATCATGTTGATGCTGACCGGTGAATTGGGTCCCTTCAGTTCAAAAATTGCATTTGTTTCTAATCGTAACGGTCGTGCAAAGGAACTTTTTTTGACGGATTTAACTGGTACTGATATTACACAGGTCACAAAAGACTACCGTATTAATCTAGGCCCTAGTTGGAATCCCTCCGGAACAGCTCTGACTTTTTCCTCGTATAAACAAGGTGGTCCGTATCCTTATCTCATCGATCTTCTGAGCGGACGTGAAACACGACTTTATTCTATGGTTAGCTACAGCAGTCGTTGGTCGCCAGACGGCTCGATGATTGCCGTGAGTATGGAACAAGAAGGTAATTCGGACCTTTACCTCCTTTCTCCAGAAGGAAAGCTAATTCGGCGTTTGACTGATAGCCCAGACATCGAAATATCTCCGGCTTGGTCTCCTGATGGTCAGCGGATCGCCTTTTGTTCAAACCGAAGCGGCGGACCACAAATTTACGTCATGAATATCGACGGCAGCAACGCTCATCGCCTCACGTTTAAGGGGAATTACAATACTTCTCCAGCTTGGTCTCCGAAGGGAGATCTGATTGCTTATACCAGCAGATCCGGTGGTTTTCACATTATGACTGTCGGAGTGAATGGAGAAGGGGTTCAAGAAGTCGCCCCTGGAGAAGATCCAGCGTGGTCCCCTGATGGTCGATATCTTGTGTTTAGTGCGCGCGGGCGGCTGCGTCTTGCAAGTAAAGATGGCAGAAGCATTAAACAATTGACTGGTGGGGGGGGAGATGATACTAGTCCGGCGTGGTCGGCTCGCCTGGAGTAATCGGCGTAAGGGAAGGAAAGCTGAGGAAAAATGCAGATCTTAAGAATGTGGTGTTGGCGGATTAGCTGTACTCTACTTGTGGTGGTAACGCTGACCGGGTGTCCAAAGAAACCCCAGTCCTCTAGCGAGACAAGTCTTGAGAGTGGGGGGTCTGGATTATCTGGACTTGGTGAAAAAAATCTTTCTGGGGGTATGCCTTCTGACGCAGGGAGCCGTCTTGATGAACGAATGCAGGGAAGAGGAGAGGGCGGTCCTCTCCACGATGTGCTATTCGCTTTTGATTCCTACGATTTGTCTTCCGAAGCGCGTGACACTTTACAGACCAATGCTGGATGGCTACGAAGTAACGCGCAAGCGAAAGTGGAGATCGAAGGACATTGTGACGAGCGAGGGACAGTTGAGTACAACCTTGCACTCGGCGCCAAGCGAGCAAAAGCTGCGCGCGACTATTTAGTATCTTTGGGTATTCCGTCCGATCGACTCTCCACGATTAGTTATGGAGAAGAGCTGCCTCTCTGCAAAGAATCCAACGAAGAGTGCTGGCAAAAAAATCGTCGCGTGCATTTCCTACTGATCTCTCGCTAGTCTTGAACATAACAGTGACGAACCTGTGAAAAACGCCTACAAAATCATCATCTCGATTTTTCCTCTACTGGTGTGGGGGAATGGATGTGCAACCCAGACTGACTTGCAAGCTGAGCAAAAGGCGCGTGAAACGCTGCGGGCGCAAATCGCCTCCGATAATCGCGCTTCTTTTGATGAAATACGCCGTGAAGTGCAAAACGTTAGAGGTGAAGTCGAGGAGATACGCAATCGGCTCGATCGTACTTCTAAGGAGCGGATTGGCACCGGCCCGCAGATCAAATTGCTCGAAGACCGCCTTGCTGTTGTGGAAAAACAGTTGAAGGCCCGTCTTGAAGAATATCCGCAGGCTTTAGGGAGCACCACTCGTCCTGATGGCGGCGGCTCATTACCGACTGACGTGATTGGGGCTCCTAGCGGCGCCGCTACCCCTGCCCCTGCTTCCTCTACTCCTGCTCCAGGTACGGCAGCTCTTGGGAGCAGGGAAGAGCCAGGTCTTTCCAAAGAGTCGATAGAGGTGCAGGATGAATATCGAGCTGGACTGCGCGCTTTTCAAGACCAACAATTTGATAAAGCGGTTCAGCAGTTCCGTTTGTTCCAACGTAAATATCCCAACTCGGAAATGGCGGATGATGCTCAATACTGGATCGGGGAGAGCTATTTTAGTCAAAAAGATTACAATCGTGCTATTCTTGAGTTTAATGATGTCCTCAAGTATCGTAAGGGTGACAAAGTACCTGCTGCTCTCTTACGACAAGCTCAAGCTTTTATTGAGATTGGCGACAAAACTGACGCACGCCTTATTCTACAGAAACTGCTTAATGATCACCCCAACTCCGAACAAGCACGAGATGCAAAAGAGCGATTGCAAGCCCTCCGCTAAAATAGGCCTTCTCTTTTTTTCTTACGAGTGAGGCCGGATCGCATGAAGGTTCTTCGCCACATCAGTCGTTGCCCTTCTTTTCCCCACCCTGTGGTGAGTCTGGGGAATTTTGACGGGGTGCATATTGGTCATCAGGCGATTCTCCGCCGTCTCGTACAAGAAGCACATCTTCGTCGTGGAACCGCTATCGTTCTGACTTTTCATCCACACCCCTTGACAGTGTTACGGCCTCAGCATCCGCTTCCTTTGATTTGTAGCTTGCGAGAAAAATTATCGGCCTTTGCCGCCCTTGGCGTTGAGAAAGTCATTGTACAACGGTTTACTCCCTCCTTTGCACAGCTCTTGCCGGAAGAGTTTGTGCAGAGATATCTCGTCGAAACTATTAGAGCTGAAAAGGTGATTGTCGGCCATAATGTAAATTTTGGAAGAAATCGTGCAGGTAGTGCTGACATGCTGCGCCAGCTCGGGCAATCTGCGGGAGTCGCGGTCGAAATTATTGGTCCGATCAAAACGAATGAAGAAGAAGTCAGCAGCACGGGAGTGCGCGCCCTACTGAGCGCTGGAGAGATGCCCGCAGTGACACGCTTTCTCGGTCGTTTCTACTCAGTACGCGGTCGAGTTGTGAAAGGATTCCAACGTGGACGGACGATAGGATTTCCCACGGCGAACTTGCGTCCTCGTGCTGATCTATTATTGCCAAACGGCGTCTACGCAGTCATGGTTGAAGTTGGTGGACAAATGATTCCTGGCGTAGCGAACATTGGCATAAATCCAACCTTCGGCCTTGATCGCAAAACGCTCGAAGCTCATTTGTTTGATTTCTCAACCGATTTGTATGGGCAATCCATCTCTGTTGGATTTGTGGAGCGTTTAAGGGGAGAGCGCAAGTTTCCTTCTGTCGAGGAATTAGTGAAACAGATTCGAGAAGATGCAACTCAAGCGAAGACTTTACTCTCACCTTTGTAGTCCTAGCTAGCCCAGAGCTGCCTTATGGTTCTCCTTAATTCTTTTTGTTTGCCTATATGGTCTTCCTTCAAGTAGATCTCGAATTCCAATGGATGACATTTCTTCCTTTGCTTGTCGAAGAAGACTTATTGTCCCGGCTGAATGTAACGGGCGACGTTTAGATATCGTCCTTGCCCATCTTGCTGACGCAACTCGTTCGCAGATGAAAATTTTAATTGACGAGCAACGTGTATGGGTCGGCGGGACTAATAGAAAAGCTAGCGCCTTGGTCAGTGCTGGGGAAGTGATCGAATTCCTTCCTCTCGCCTCTGCGCCTATGACTGCAACGCCACAAGACATTCCTCTTGAGATCTTGTACGAGGATGAGTATCTTGCTGTTATTAACAAACCGCCCGGCGTGGTTGTGCACCCTGCTCCAGGACAGTGGGAAGGTACAGTGGTGAATGCTTTACTCTTTCGTTGGGGATGGAGTGAAGAGCTAAATACTTGTCGTCCTGGTATTGTTCATCGTCTTGATAAAGACACCTCAGGCGTTTTGCTAGTGGCAAAAGACCAAAAGACACTTGAACGGTTATCTCAAGCTTTCAAAGAACGACGCGTCCACAAAGTATATACGGCCGTCGCTTGTGGCTATCTTCGCTCTGCATCTGGGACAATTGAATTGCCAATCGGTCGCCATCCGAGCGACCGCAAGAAAATGGCTATACGCATGCATGACGGGCGCACCGCTGTCAGTCGTTATCAAGTCATACAGAAGGCAGCTGGAGTCTCGTTGCTGCGTCTCTTTCCAGAAACAGGGCGCACCCACCAACTGCGTGTACATCTGGCGGCTATTGGGCACCCTATTCTTGGCGACAAAGTCTAAGGAGGAAACACCAGCAGTTTAAAAGATCTTGATCCTTATCTCCAGATTTTTACACC